>JBOHFU010000309.1:0-1270 GCA_050699675.1 Pseudonocardiaceae bacterium | reverse complement strand
ATGCCCACGACAACGGGGTCTACTCGGTAGCTTTCAGCCCGGACGGGCGCACCCTGGCGACGGGCAGCTTCGATAAGACCGTGCAGTTATGGGATGTCAGCGACCTACGCCGTCCCGGCCCGCTGGGTACTCTCACCAGCCACGGCGACGGCATCTACTCGGTGGCCTTCAGCCCAGACGGGCGCACGCTGGCCACCGGCAGCGCCGACCGCAATGTCCGGTTGTGGAATGTCAACGACCTGCGCCAGCCCAGCCTGCTGGCTACCCTCACCGGCCACACCAACGAAGTCCGCTCGGTAGTCTTCAGCCCAGACGGACGCACGCTGGCCACCAGCAGCGATGACGGCAGCGCCCGGTTGTGGGATCTCAACAATCTGCGCCAGCCCAGCCTGCTGGCTACCCTCACCGGCCACACTGACGAAGTCCGCTCGGTGGCCTTCAGCCCAGACGGGCGCACGCTGGCCACCAGCAGCGCCGACCGCACCGCCCGGTTGTGGAATGTCAACGACCTGCGCCAGCCCAGCCTGCTGGCTACCCTCACCGGCCACACCAACACCGTTACTGGGGTGGTCTTCAGCTCGGACGGTCACAGCCTGGCCACCGCCAGCGCTGACAGCACCGCCCGGCCGTGGGAAACCAACGTCGACAATGTCGCCACTTGGATCTGTGGTATCACCCCTCCTTTCACCGAAAGCGAATGGAGCCAATACCTGCCCGGCCCACAATACCGGCCCACCTGCCCGTGACCTCCCTGATCGCCAGGCCGGAAATGGCGCAGAGACCGCTTGATCTGCGCCACAACCACGCCGCCGGATCGCGGATCTGATGATCGCGTCCATTGCGATCGCGAACCGGCTTCCGTTTTACACCACCAACCCAAGTGATTTCGCCGGTCTGGACGATCTCGCGACACTCGTCCCAGTGCAGCGACCATGATCGTCCGGACGCCGGAGAATCAAGACTTGGGTAGGCCGCACAACGCCAGCTCCTCAACGTAGGCCAGCTCGCCGTCCTCCATGATGCCGTAAAGCCGGGCGGCTGCGATTGACGATCGCTTGGGCTGCTGTTGGACGCGCCCCCGCGTGGTGATCCTCGACGAGGCCACCGCGCACCTGGACTCGACGTCGAAGGCGGCGGTGCAGGCAGCGCTAGGCGAGGCACTGGCCGGGCGGACCGCGGTGGTGATCACCCACCGGCTCTCGACCGTCCGGGCGCGCGGACCTCATCCACAGTCCGTTGATTGCACGTCACCGTCCGCGGCGCTCAGACC
>JBOHFU010000308.1:0-4814 GCA_050699675.1 Pseudonocardiaceae bacterium | reverse complement strand
TGCAATGCCTCCCTGAGCAGCCCTGACTCGCACAGCGGGTGCCAGATGGGCAAGCGGAGCCGCCGCATCACGTCGAGGATGCGTCTGCGGTCCGGGCTGGAGACCAGACCGCGTCCTTCGGCTAGCACGGTGGTCAGCGCCATGTCGATGCAGACGGCTTCGCCGTGAAGCAGCGTCGGCAGGGCCCGCATCTCCAGCGTGGGACTGAAGGAGTGGCCGTAGTCGACGAGACGCTCCAGTGTGTTTTCCCACAAGTTGGGTTGGAGCTCTTCCAGCATGCCGCCGATTGCTCGGCTGAACACGTTTCTGGCCACGGCGTCGCCGATCGGGGTTTGACCCTCGAGCCGCTCTTCGAGCAGCAGTTCGGCGTGTTCCTCGAGAAGCTGGAAAAGACGCCAGTCCTTGATCAGCCCGATCTTGAGTACTTCCGCCAGTCCATTGCTGATGTGCCGTTCGTCCAGAGTAGCCAGGAAACTTCGGTCAAGCAGCGCTACGACGGACGGGAAGTAAGTGCCCAGGCGATTCTTGTGGTGCTCGAAATTCACCCCGGTCTTGACGCCAACTCCGGCATCGACCAAGCCGATGAGTGAGGTGGGCACACGCACGTAGGGAGTGCTACGACGGTAGAGACTACTGGCCAAGCCTACGATGTCCAGCAGGACGCCGCCGCCGATGCCGATGATCGGCTCGTGCCGGCGGGAGATCCCGAAGGAGTTTAGCCCGCGCACCACCGCGAAGACGGGGTCCATCGTCTTCGTCTCCTCCGATGCGGGCAAGACACACAGGTCGTAGTGGCAATTGTGGTGGTCGAGGTACCGGCGTAAGGCCGGCCCGTAGAGTTGGTGAATGTTGGCGTCGACCACGACGAATCGGCGAGGACGGTCCCTCCGGTTGGTTGTGCCCGCATCGATCAGCGCCCGGTTCTCCGGATGAAGCAGGCCGTCCACCATGCGCACGTCGTAGGCGATGGCTTGGGATGCCCGAACACTCCACTGGTAGGGTGGGTTGCCTGTCTCTACCAGCCCAGATTCCGGTGCGACCACCGCTCTGCAGTGATCGGTCAGTGGCGTACACATAGTGCCCCCTCTACATAGTTCCCTCCGTGTGGATTAGGAGGATCGTCGGTGCGGCTGTGATACATGGGATCGGTGATTGCCAGGTGTCGCTGGCGAGGGCGGCGCGGATGCCGGCCATGACGTCGGCTTTGTGCTGCGGTCGCCGCGCAGCGCACGCTGAGCCTGCCACCACACAGCTGTATCTCATATTCCGGCTGAATGTTTGCCCGCGCTCGTGGTCCCCGGCCGCTCGGTACATGTCGTCATGAAGAGTGCTCAGCGTGATTTGTCCGCGACCGACGGAAGCGATCAACTAAGATCCGATCAAGGCCGAGCTGGCGGTCGAGGCTCAGCTGGCCCGGTCCAGCAATAACCAGGGCCAGGGCAATGGCGATGAGCACGAGATTGTACTCGTAACCGAGGTCGCCACCAAGGGCGATGAAGCCTCTTTGGCCGCTGCTCACCGCGATCGCCACGACCATGACGCCGGTAATGACCAGCCCGGCCAGCGGCGTCAGCAGGCCGACAAGCAACAATAGCCCCCCGCCGAACTCCGAGATGCCGCCGAGGACAGCGAAGAACATGCCAGGTTTCAGACCGTTTCCGGCCATAATGTTGGCCGTTGCGTCGAGCCCGCGTCCGCCGAACGTGCCGAACAGCTTTTGGCCGCCGTGGGCGATGAACACCACACCGATCATGATGCGGAGCAGGAGAAACGCAACGTCTGGCCTGCGGAAGAGCACTCCGACGACTCGTTTATTCTCCCCTTGGGCCATGGTCTCCATATCCAATCCTCCTTAGTCGGATCCGACCGCACCCGCGGCCGGCCACGCATACGCCGCGCGGCGCACAAGGCAGTTCGCCGCGGGCAAGGAATTTGCCGCCATGTCACAGCTGGCATCGTTGCTCACGAGATCACCGCTTCTGCCGGATGGCACGAAGGCAGGACGGTCAACCAAAAAATATCTAGCGACCAAGGGTCGCTAGGCCGGCCGTCCGGCGCAGCTCGACCTCGATTCGTTCGGCGGCGACCACCAAATTACCTTCTTGCATTGTGCTGCGGTTCAAGGTCCCGACTGTACCTCTCCTTTCCCAGTTCCGGCGCGACCCTCCGACCGGTTCCGACTATGGGAGGCTGCGGTGATCACGACAGATAGGACACGGTTCGACGCTGGTCATCGCTGGTTCTTTCGCTGCGGAGATGATGTTGGCGAAACACGGGTGGACTCTTCCTTGTTGGCAGCGACATGTCGTGTGGATAAGAGCGTCGCCGGGGCGTCGCTGATACAGCCTGTGGGGCTCAAACTCTGACGCAGGGTGCTTGACCAGCGGGCTGCCTGGGCTCGCCTCCATCAGAATCACCTGCTGGCTGCCAGCGGCTGCGGGCGCTGTCCAGACGTCCGGTGGCTGGGCTGCCGCTCCGGGTCTGGCAAACTGGGGCCTCTGCCCGAAGCTGTGTCGCAGGAATCTGAGGCGCTCGGCTTCTCGACGACGAGCTGGAGGTAACGCTGATGACGACCACTTCCGCTGCTCCGGGAGGTGGAGCAACATCGCCTGACGCAGTCCACCAAGCGACCTCGATCACCGGGGTCAGCGGACTGAATTTGACGAAGTTCCTCGACCCCATGCCCGTACCTCCGGTGATCACCATGCCGCCCCACCAGGAGCTCTGCCAGCTCCAGATCACCATGCAGACGGAGTGCGTCAAGCTGCATTCGCAGCTCCCCCCGACGACCGTGTGGACGTACAACGGGTCGTTCCCTGGTCCGACGATCAGAGTCCGCCGAGGGCAGACGCTGCGGGTGAACTGGCAGAACGAGATCACCGGGAACTTCCCGGTGACGTCGGTACAGGTGCAGAGCGCAACGCCATTCCAAACGCCAGGGCCGGGACGGGACGGCGTCGCCCCCCGCCCGGAGGTGGCGGCGCTGCCGCCGTGGATGGTGGTGCATTTGCACGGGGCGGAGACCGGTGGCGGCAACGACGGCTGGACTGAGAACGCGGTGCTGCCTGGTAACTCTCAGCTGGCGGAGTACCCGAACGATCAGCAGGCGACCGCGCTGTGGTATCACGACCACGCCATGGCCATCACCGCCCTGAACGTGATGAGCGGGCTGATCGGGATGTACCTGATCCGTGATGACGAGGAGGGCGCGCTCGGGCTGCCGCACGGCGAGCATGAGGTGCCGCTCATCATCACCGATCGCAACCTCGATACCGACGCGGACGGCAATCTCACCGGCGAGCTGCTGCACAAGGTGAACATCCTGCAGGACACCCCGGAGCGGATCGTCCTGCCTTTCCTCGGGCCGTTCACGCTGGTCAACGGCGTGATCTGGCCGCATCTTGAGGTTGACGCCCGCTGGGTCCGGTTCCGGGTGCTCAACGCGTCCAACGCACGCTTCTACCAGTTCGAGCTACGCGACGAAAACGGTGCGCCGATCTCGGGGGCGCTACGGCTGATCGGCACCGACAGCGGGCTGCTGCCTGCGCCCGTGGCGCTTGACCAGCTGACGCTCGCGTCGGCCGAGCGTGCCGACATCTTGATCAACTTCGGGGCGTTCCGGGGAAAGCGCCTGACGCTGGTCAACACGCGCACCCCGCCGTTCGAACCGGGTACGACCACGCCCAACCTCGACGTGATGCAGTTCCGGGTGCGCGCTAAGCCGGTGCAGGACCCCTTCACGTTGCCGAGCACGCTCTCACCATCGTTCGTCCGGCTCACCCACGACACGCTGCCTGAGCACGCGCATCGCTGGCTGGTGCTCACGCTGCTACAAGATCGCCATCCCGAGATGTGGGAGATGGAAGAGATCGATCAGCCACCCCCGGGCATGCCTGTTGACGGCATCGTCCAGGTAAGGCTGGCCGACGGAACGCTGACGACCCTGCAGCGAGTGGGTCGCACCTTCAGGGATGCCGCCAACTTCTACGTCGAACAGGAAGGCTGGGAGCAGTGGAAGATCCTCAATGTGAGCGCTGTCCCCCACCCCATCCACCTCCACCTCGTCCAGTTCCAGGCGCTCGGTCGCGAGCTCTTCGACGTGACCGGCTTCGACCCGGCGGTCGGCGGCACAACCACTCCGGTGACCTATACCGGCGAGGGCACGCTCGATCCCGATGAGCAGGGTTGGAAGGACACCATCCGGGTGAACGGCTTCCAGGTGGTCGACGGTGTGCAGGTGGGTGAGCTGGTGTCAATCATTGGCCAGTTCGGCGGCGCCAGCGGCCGCTTTGTGTACCACTGCCACATCCTTGAGCACGAGGACGAAGGCATGATGAGCACCTTCGTCGTGATGCCCGAAGAGGTCATGGCGGTCGACCCGCACATGGGCGGCGAACCCCCCCACCGAACCCCTCGGCAGACCACGCTACGGGATGACCGCTCGCGGTACATCAGCCCACGTAGCGACCCCACATAGCGACGCAGCCCCGCCTCAGTCGCCGAGATACTCCGATTCGAGCACCAGGTCCTTGATCCACGACTGGTATTCGACATGCGTCCGGTGCTCCGTGGTGCGCCAGCTCTTGCCTTCCTGCTCCCTCATGTAGGCCCGATACTCCGGCGCGCCCGGGAACTTCACGTTATCGGCCACCACGACGGATTCGGGGTGCAGCCAGCGCTGGTTCAGGATGCGTTGGAGATCGGGCAGGTAGGTGGATTTGTCGTGGTCGACGAACACGAAGTCCAGCCCGCCGTTGGCGAAGCCGTGCTCTGCCCGCAGCCGGCTTAGTGTCGACCCGCCGTCGCCGAGATGG
>JBOHFU010000307.1:0-4815 GCA_050699675.1 Pseudonocardiaceae bacterium | reverse complement strand
CCGGCTAGCCCACCGCGGCCCCACAGGTGGTTGTACCCGTGCGCCACCAGCGTGAGCCCCACCACGACACGCAGCAGCGCAGCCGCGGCGTCGACGCTGTCGAACCCGGTCATCGCCTCCCACCGTTAAGGTCGCCGAGCGGGGTGGCGGCCCGCAACCAGGTATCAATCTGCTCAGGAATACCGGGAAGACCAAACAGCGACCCCTGACCGGCGTCACACCCCAGCGCCCGGAACCGCTCGCGCTGGACGTCGGTTTCCACTCCCTCGGCGGTCACGGTCAGATCCATGGCGTGCGCCAGGCTCACCAAGGTCGCCACAATCTGCGCATCGACGGGGTCGGAGTCGGGGGGCCGCAGGCTCACGGCGAACGAACCGGCCAGCTTGAGCTCATGCATCGGCAGCCGCCGCAGGTAGGAGAAGTTGGAGTAACCGGTGCCGAAGTCGTCGATGGCGATTCGCACCCCCATGCGGTACAGCTTCGTCAGCGCTTTGAGCGGACCTGCCTCGTCGCCCATCAGGGACTGCTCGGTGAGTTCGAGTTGCAGGCTGGCCGGGTCGAGCCCGTTGTCAGCCAGGATCGTCGCGACCTCGGCCACCAGACTGGGTTCGTGCAGCTGCCGGGGCGCGAGGTTGACGCTGACCACCGGCGCGGCTGCACCGAAGGTGTCTTGCCACCGACGGGCCTGCTGGCACGCCCGGGTGAGCACCCAGTGCCCGAGCTGCACGATCGACCCGGTCTCCTCGGCCAGCTCGATGAACCGTTCGGGCCCGAGCACGCCCAGTGTCGGGTGACGCCAGCGCACCAGCGCCTCGACCCCGCGCAGCGCAGCGTCCTCCAACCCGACCAGCGGCTGGTAGTCGAGGAAGAACTCGCCGCGGTCGATCGCGGCCAGCAACGTTGCCGACAGCGTGAAACGGGCCACCTCCCTGTCGTTGCGGTGCTGGTCGAACATCGCGTAACGAGCCTTACCGTCGTCTTTCGCCCGGTAGAGGGTGATGTCGGCAGCCTGCATGAGGTCCGCCGGGTTGGTATCGGCTACCGGCCGCTCGATGACACCGATACTCGTCGTGACGGTCAGCGAGTGATCACCGACTCGGATCGGCGCGGCCATGGCGGCCAGGATCTCTTCGGCCAGTTCGGCCACATCGTGCTCCCCTGCGGTGTCCTCGACGATGATCACGAACTCGTCGCCGCCCATCCGGGCGACCAGCGGCCCCGGTCCGCAGCAGCGGGTCAACCGGGACGCGACGGCTTTCAGCAACTCATCGCCGACATCGTGGCCCAGGCTGTCATTGATCATCTTGAACCCGTCCAGGTCCAGGAAGCACAACCCGACCCGGCGCTGGCCCGCCGGTCCGGCGAATATCTGTTCCAGCCGATCGGTGACCCTCGCCCGGTTGGGCAGCCCGGTCAGCGGGTCGTGGTAGGCCTGGTGTTGCAACTTGGCTTGCAGGCGATGCCGTTCGGACACGTCCTCCAGCAGCGCCACCTGGTAAACGGGCACTCCGGCCTCGTCGCGCACCAGCGACACCGTCAGGTCGACGCAGATCTCACTGCGATCGCAACGGTAGAACCGCTTCTCCATGCGGAAGTGATCCCGCTCACCGCGGACCAGCTCCTCGTAGATCTCCCACACGCTGGCAGCGTCGTCCGAGTGGACCATCGCACTGACGTTGAGCTGGGTAAATTCTTCGAGGGTATAGCCGAACATCCGCTGCAGCGCCGGATTGGCGTCGGTGATGGTGCCATCCAGGTCACCGATCCCGATCCCGATCCCGGCCTCGGTGAACATCGCGCGGAACTTCGCCTCGCTGGCCGCCAACGCCTGTTCGGCCTGCCGGCGCGCACGCAACCCAGCGCGATAAATCGCGTCCTGTTCATCGAGGCTGCGCTCGCGCAGCGTATTGGCGTAGCCGGCGGCCAGACTGCCGGCCAGCTGGGCGACTCGACCGGCGACGTCGACGCACAGCGGTGCAGAACCCAGCAGACCCGGCAAACCCTCGGCGATCAGAGCCAGAGTTTTGCTGAGCGTCTCGGTGCCGGTGAAATGTGCCGCGACCATCTCGGCGCCGACCCGGCGCCCGACCGACGGATCGAACTCGGCGGCCAGAGCCCCATCGACCAGCTGGTGGGTGAGCCCGAGCAGGTGTTTGGCGAGCCCGCCGCGGCCCATTGACACATAGCTCGTGCCGACGATCGCCTCGGCCCAACGCCGGGCGAACACCTCCCGATCCGCGTGGGTCATCCTCGCCGACCCACCACCGCGTAACCGGTGAACCGCTCGGGATGGTCATCGACGTCGGCCGGTGAGTCCGGACGCCACAGCGGCAGGAACACCACCCCGGGATCCACCAGCTCGAACCCTCCGAGCAACCCCTCGATCTCCAGGCGGGAGCGCATCGTCATGGGGGTCGGGGTGCGCTGGTAGAGATCGGTGTGCGACCCGGCCTGATCAGGCCGGCCCTCGTGGCTGGCGTGCGAGACGACGAGATGGCTTCCGGGCGCCATCATGTTGCGGTACTGCGCGATGATGTCCACCGGGTTCGCCGCATCGGGGACGAAGTGCAGGATCGCCACCATGAGCACGCCGAGCGGCTGGGCCGGGTCGATCAGCCGCTTGGCCCGCGGATCATCGAGGATCGACGCCACGTCACGCAGGTCAGCCTGGACGACGTCCGTGCGCTGATCTCCCTCCAGGATGGCCCGGCTATGCGCGACAGCCACCGAGTCGATGTCCACATAGACCACCCGGGCCTCGGGTGAGACTGCCTGGACGACCTCGTGCACATTGCCCTCGGTCGGGATGCCGGAGCCGATATCCAGGAATTGAGTGATGCCCTGCCGGACCAGGTAACGCACCGAGCGACGCAGGAACGCCCGGTTGGCCTGCATGATCAGAGGCAGCTCCGGCCACAGCTCGATCGCTCGACGAGCCATCCGCCGGTCCACGGCGAAATTGTGCGAGCCACCCAGGTAGTAGTCATACACTCGGGCCGCGCTAGGATGCTCAAGATCCACATCACCCGACGCCCAGCCCGGCCGGTCCACTCGGTCACTCTCCTACTGATGTCGACGACGGGATGTCGAACAGCCGCAACCGCAGTCCCTGACACTCTCCATAACAGACTGGAAACACCCCGTGCAAGGCCGCAGGCCCGTGCTCTCAGCAGTTTACTCGTTGTTTGCTTGATACTAGCTCTATAGCTAGCAGGGATGTGCCGCGAAGCACGGCCAGTGACGGTGGGCGGCGAGTCGGCGCCGCCAAAAGTCAGCCTCGCCGGCCTACCGCCGCGTAGCCGAACCGGTCGGGATGGTCACCGACGTCGACCGGTGAGTCCGGATACCACAGCGGCATGAACACCAGTCCAGGTGCCACCAGGTCGAACCCGTCAAGCAACGCCTCGATCTCCAGGGGCGTGCGCATCGTCAACGGAGCGGTGGTGCGCCGGTAGTGCTCGACCACCGGCCCGACCTCATCGGGTGGGCCCCCGTAGCCGGCGTGCGAGACGACGAGATGGCTTCCGGGCGCCATCATCGTGCGGTATCGCGCGACGATGCCCGCCGGGTCCTCCTCATCCGGGAAGAAGTGCAGGATAAACACCATGAGCACGCCGAGCGGCTGGGCCGGGTCGATCAGCCGCTTGGCCCGCGGATCATCGAGGATCGACGCCACATCGCGCAGATCGGCCTGGACGACGTCCGCGCGCGGATTCCCGTTCAGGATGGCCCGGCTATGCGCGACGGCTACCGAGTCGATGTCCACGTAGACCACTCGCGCCTCGGGCGAGGCCGCCTGGGCAACCTCGTGAACATTACCCTCGGTAGGTATGCCGGAACCGATATCCAGGAATTGAGTGATGCCCTGCCGGACCAGGTAACGCACCGAGCGACGCAGGAACGCCCGGTTCGCCTGCATGATCAGAGGCAGCTCCGGCCACAGCTCGATCGCCCGACGAGCCACCCGCCGATCCACGGCGAAATTGTGCGAGCCACCCAGGTAATAGTCATACACTCGGGCTATGCTGGGATGCTCAAGATCTACATCACCCAACGCCCAGCCCGGCCGGTCCACTCGGTCACTCTCCCCTACTGGTGTCGACGACGAATACTAACTCTGTGCCTAGCGAGGGATGTGCCGTGCAGCACGGTCGGCGAGCGGCGGTGCTGGGTCGCCCGATCCGGCACTCACTGTCACCAGTGGTACACCGCGCTGCCTATGCGGCGCTGGGCCTGACCGATTGGCGGTACGGGGCGTTCGAATGCGACGAAGCAGCACTACCCACCTTCGTCGAGCGGCTCGGGCCGGAGTGGGCTGGTCTATCGCTGACGATGCCCCTCAAACGGGCTGCATTGACCGTCGCCGACGAGGTCTCCCCGCTGGCCCGCGCGGTCGGCGCGGCGAACACCCTCGTGCTGGGGCAGCCGGGCGGCCGAAGCCGGGCGGAGAACACCGACGTGGCCGGCATCCTCGCTGCATTGCGCGAAGCGGGGCTCGACCGGGTCGGCGCAGCGGTCATCCTCGGGGCCGGCGGTACCGCCCAGGCCGCGCTCGCCGCGCTGCGCGAGCTCGGGGAGGCGGCACCGACTGTGCTCGTGCGGGATCCGGCCCGAACAGCCGACCTCCGCGCGGCGGCCGACCGGCTCGGCGTCCAGCCGGCGATATCCGGCGGGCTACCCGACCGCGCCGTTCCCGAGGCCGACGTCGTCATCTCCACCCTGCCGCCCGGCGCCGCCGACGTGATGAGCTGTCAGCGGTGGCCTACCAGGCCGGTGGTGCTCGACGTCGTCTACACACCGTGGCCCACGCCGTTG
>JBOHFU010000306.1:0-4834 GCA_050699675.1 Pseudonocardiaceae bacterium | reverse complement strand
CCGCTGGCTCTGCCAGCGGGGGTTGGCCCTCGTTAAGGGCAGCACTCCGGGGGGTTGGTGGTCCTTGAAGAGCCACCAACCTCCCAGTCGGCGAGTACCGCGGCGGTGTCGGCGCCTGGATGGGGCGGCGGCGTCGGTCGATCCGGGCAGGTGCGCGAGAATCGCGGTGCGGGAGCAGCCTGCGGCACCCCGTCGAGCTCGATGATGGTGCCGCGAGCTGCGATATGCGGGTGCGAGGGCACCTCGGCGAACGACAGGACCGGTGCCACGCAGGCGTCGGTTCCCTCGAATACGGCCACCCATTCGTCGCGGCTGCGACTGGCGAACACTTCGGTGAATCGCTCGCACAACACCGGCCAACCAGCCAGGTCCAGCTGCTCGGGCAGGGCCTGCCCGGTGAGCCCGAGGCCTTCCAGCAGGGCCGCGTAGAACTGGGGCTCCAACGCTCCGACGGCGATGTAGCGGCCGTCGGAGCAGATGTATGTGTCGTAGAACGGCGCGCCCGAATCGAGCAGGTTGCGACCCCGCTCATCGCTCCATAACCCGGATGCGCGCAACGACCAGAACATCTGGGCGAGCACGCTGACCCCGTCCAGCATGGCGGCGTCAACGACCTGACCGGCCCCGGACCGTTCCCGCTCCCACAATGCGGCCAGCACTCCGACCACCAAGAACATCGAGCCACCGCCGAAGTCCCCGACCAGGTTCAGCGGTGGCACCGGCTTGCCCCCGGCGTTCCCGACCGCGTGCAGCACACCGGTCAGCGCGAGGTAGTTGATGTCGTGCCCGGCGCGGCTGGCCAGCGGGCCATGCTGACCCCACCCGGTCATCCGCGCGTACACCAGGCGCGGATTGCGGGCATGGCAGTCGGCTGGACCGACGCCTAACCGCTCGGTGACGCCGGCACGCAGGCCCTCGACCAGCACGTCCGCCCGCTCCACCAGCTGCAGCACGGTTTCCCGATCCGTGGGGTCCTTGATGTCAAGCGCCACCGAGCGCCTCCCGCGGAGCATCTGGTCGCTTTCCCGCGGGGCAAGCTGCAGACCCCCGGAGGGGCGTTCTACCCGAACCACGTCAGCTCCCAGATCGGCCAGCAGCATCGCCGCATGAGGACCGGGGCCGATCCCGGCCAGCTCGATCACCCGTAGCCCGACCAGCGGTCCCGGCATCGCAGTCTCCTTACTCTGGGCGCTAGGTAACGCGGGGTGGTACGTCGAGTTCGGCCGCCGACGCGCGACCCGGATCGCATCGGGAGGGGGCGTTTTGACCCTCGGCGAATCCCCCCGGTATCCTAGTTACCGTGCCCGACGCCGGTCGGGCAGCTCCGCGTGCCTGTTGGCGGCGCACCACCTGTGGTGTGGGTCCAGTTACTCGGGACTCCCATCACCGGTCTGGCGAGGGGTGCCGCGCAGCTCCAGTCGGGACCGATCCTCCCGATCGGCTGGGCCCAACAGCGACACGCCCGACCGCGGGATACGGAGTGACCGGCCGCGCAACACCCACCGGCGACCGGGCAGCACCAGACAGCGCCAGATGAACCAAGCACCAGATGACAGAGCACTACCGCCGGAAGATGAAGAAAGCTGGTCCATGCCTACCATCCAGCAGCTGGTCCGTAAGGGCCGCGAGGACAAGGTCGCGAAGACCAAGACTGCGGCACTGAAGGGGAGCCCGCAGCGGCGCGGTGTGTGTACCCGCGTCTATACGACGACCCCGAAAAAGCCGAACTCGGCGCTGCGCAAGGTTGCTCGCGTCCGGCTCACCAGCCAGGTCGAAGTGACGGCGTACATACCGGGTGAGGGCCACAACCTTCAGGAGCACTCCATCGTCCTGGTGCGCGGCGGACGTGTGAAGGACCTTCCCGGTGTCCGGTACAAGATCATCCGCGGTTCGCTGGACACCCAGGGCGTCAAGGGCCGCAAGCAGGCCCGCAGCCGCTACGGTGCGAAGAAGGAGAAGAGCTGATGCCTCGCAAAGGCCCGCCCCCGAAGCGACCGCTCATCTCCGACCCGGTCTACGGATCGCCGCTGGTCACCCAGCTGGTCAACAAGGTCCTCGTGGAGGGCAAGCGCTCGGTGGCCGAGAAGATTGTGTACCAGGCGTTGGAGGGTTGCCGAGACAAGACCGGCACCGACCCGGTGGTCACCCTCAAGCGCGCGCTGGACAACGTCAAGCCTGCCATCGAGGTGAAAAGCCGCCGTGTCGGCGGCGCCACCTACCAGGTCCCGGTCGAGGTGCGTGCGGTGCGCTCCACCACGCTCGCGCTTCGCTGGCTGATCACGTTTTCCCGGCAGCGGCGGGAGAAAACCATGGTTGAACGTCTGATGAACGAACTGCTGGACGCCAGCAACGGCCTCGGGGCGAGCGTGAAGCGCCGCGAGGACACCCACAAGATGGCCGAGTCGAACAAGGCCTTCGCACATTATCGATGGTGATGAACCACCGCACAGCGCAGTATTGAGCCAACCGCTCACTTTCGAGACAGCTAGGGATGAACTCTCGTGGCACGTGACGTGCTGACCGACCTCGCCAGGGTCCGCAACATCGGGATCATGGCGCACATCGACGCGGGCAAGACGACCACCACCGAGCGGGTCCTGTTCTACACCGGGATCAACTACAAGATCGGTGAAGTGCACGACGGCGCCGCGACGATGGACTGGATGGAGGAGGAGCAGAAGCGCGGCATCACCATCACCTCCGCGGCCACGACCACCTTCTGGAACGATCATCAGATAAATATCATCGACACTCCAGGCCACGTCGACTTCACCGTGGAAGTGGAGCGGTCGTTGCGGGTACTCGATGGTGCCGTCGCGGTGTTCGACGGCAAGGAAGGCGTCGAGCCCCAGTCCGAGACGGTGTGGCGGCAAGCCGACAAGTACGACGTCCCGCGCATCTGTTTCGTCAACAAGATGGACAAGCTGGGCGCGGACTTCTACTTCACCGTGGGTACCATCCGCGAGCGCCTCGGCGCTAACCCGCTGGTCATCCAGCTACCTATCGGCGCCGAGTCCGATTTCCAGGGTGTCGTGGACCTGGTCGGGATGCGGGCGCTGACCTGGCGCGGCGAGGTCGGCAAGGGCGAGGACTATGCCGTCGAGGAGATCCCGGCAAACCTGGTCGAGACCGCGAACCAGTACCGCGAGAAACTGCTCGAGGCCGTCGCCGAGACCGACGACGAGCTCATGGAGCTCTACCTCGCTGGTCAGGAGCTCACCACCGAGCAGATCAAGGCGGGCATCCGGAAGCTCACTGTGCACAGCAAGGCATACCCGGTGCTGTGCGGCTCGGCGTTCAAGAACAAAGGCGTGCAGCCGATGCTGGACGCGGTGATCGACTACCTGCCCTCGCCGCTGGATGTCCCCCCGATGGAAGGGATGCTGCCCGACGGCACGCCCGCCATCCGCAAGCCCTCGACCGACGAACCATTCTCCGCGCTGGCGTTCAAGATTGCCGCGCACCCGTTCTTCGGGAAACTGACCTACGTCCGGGTCTACTCCGGCCGGGTCGCCGCAGGTTCCCAAGTGATCAACTCTACCAAGGATCGCAAGGAGCGCATCGGCAAGCTCTTCCAGATGCACTCCAACAAGGAGAACCCGGTCGACGAGGCCAGGGCCGGTCACATATACGCGATGATCGGGCTGAAGGAGACGACCACCGGTGACACGCTGTCTGACCCGCAGACGCCGATCATCCTGGAGTCGATGACCTTCCCGGAACCGGTCATCCAGGTTGCCATCGAGCCCAAGACCAAGAGCGATCAGGAGAAGCTGGGCACGGCCATCCAGAAGCTGGCCGAGGAGGATCCCACCTTCCAGGTCAAGCTCGATGACGAAACCGGTCAGACGATCATCGCCGGGATGGGCGAGCTGCATCTCGAGGTGTTGGTGAACCGGATGCGCAGCGACTTCAGGGTCGAGGCGAACATCGGCAAGCCGCAGGTGGCCTACCGCGAGACGATCCGCAAGACGGTGGACAAGCTCGAGTACACCCACCGCAAGCAGACCGGTGGTTCGGGTCAGTTCGCCCGCGTGATCATCAAGCTGGAGCCGCTGCAGACCGGCGATGGTGCGCTCTATGAGTTCGACAACAAGGTCACCGGCGGGCGGATCCCCAAGGAGTACATCCCATCGGTGGATGCCGGAGCACAGGACGCCATGCAGTACGGCGTGCTGGCGGGCTATCCGCTGGTCGGTGTGAAGGTCACTTTGGTGGACGGTGCATACCACGAGGTGGACTCCTCCGAGATGGCCTTCAAGATCGCCGGATCGATGGCGTTCAAGGAGGCGGCGCGCAAGGCCGGCCCGGTGATCCTGGAGCCGATGATGGCGGTCGAAGTGACCACGCCCGACGACTACATGGGCGACGTCATCGGCGACCTCAATTCCCGGCGCGGTCACATTCAACACATGGAGGAGCGCAGCGGTTCCCGCATCATCAAGGCGCTGGTACCGCTGTCGGAGATGTTCGGATACGTCGGCGACCTACGGTCGCGGACCCAGGGTCGGGCGCAGTACACCATGCAGTTCGACTCGTATGCCGAGGTCCCGGCCAACGTGGCCAAGGAGATCATCGCTAAGGCGACGGGTGAGTGATGAAGTGATGCTCTTCGGCTGCGGCTAGTCGCAGCAGCGGGCACCGAGGCCCCCCTCCGGAGGTCCGCCAAGACCACCCTGACAGCATGCCGCCACAACCAGGACCGCCAACGGTCCGGCGGATCACGAGAACGAGTCCAGGAGGACGAGACCAGTGGCGAAGGCGAAGTTCCAGCGGACCAAGCCGCACGTCAACATCGGGACCATCGGTCACATCGACCACGGCAAGACCACGC
>JBOHFU010000305.1:0-4863 GCA_050699675.1 Pseudonocardiaceae bacterium | reverse complement strand
GATCGGTGTTGTGGCTGATCACCACGAGGCCGCCGTCGTGGGCGGTGAGGAAATCGCGCAACCAGGTGATCGAATCGGCATCGAGGTGGTTGGTCGGCTCGTCGAGTAGCAGCGTGGTGTTTGAGCGGCCGCCCGAGCCGTCCGAGGCGCCGAACAGGATCCGGGCCAGCTCGACCCGGCGCCGCTGCCCCCCGGACAGCGTGCGCAGCGGCTGGGCCAGCACCCGGTCGGGCAGCCCGAGGCTGGCGCAGATCCGTGCCGCCTCACTCTCGGCGGCGTAGCCACCCAGCGCGGAGAACCGGTCCTCGAGATGGCTGTAGCGGCGCACCGCCCGGCCCTGCTCGTCGCCGTCGACCAGCTCCGCCATCTCCGACTGCGACTTCTCCATCTCGTGCAGCAGTTGGTCGAGCCCGCGGGCGGAGAGCACCCGGTCCCTGGCCGGGACCGACAGGTCACCCTCGCGGGGATCCTGCGGCAAGTAGCCCAGTTCCCCGGTGCGGCGGACCTGGCCCCCATAGGGCTGGCTCTCGCTGGCCAGCACCCGCAGCGTGCTGGTCTTGCCCGCACCGTTGCGGCCGACCAGGCCGATCCGGTCGCCGGGCTGCACCCGCAGGGTCGCTCCGGACAGCAGGATGCGGGACCCGGCACGCAGCTCGAGGTCGGTGGCTGTGATCACGATGAGGAGACTCCCAGGGTGGTCGCCGGCAGGGGTCAGTTCCCCGCGCGCCGCAGCGTGCGGAGTCGACAGCACGTCAGCTTGTCGCGACCACGCACCCATACTATCTGCGATGGCATCCGGATTATGCCCGGCAGGCTTTACCGCACTCCGGCCCAGCGCCAGAGCAGCTTGCCCGGCCCGGCGATGAGTCCGACCTCGTCGAGGAACTTGACGACCTTGTGGGCGGCGAACTGCTTGGTCTGTCGCCAATGTGGGTTCGCGGCAGCCGCTGCTACCGCCTCGTCGACGTTCAGCCCGGCCGCTGCGTACACCTTCGGGTCGATCAGCCTGGTGGTGGCGAAGTAGACCGCCATGGCGAGGATGAAGCGGCTGTAGGCCCGGCCCAGCGGTCCCAGCCGGGGCCATTGGCGCAGCGTCTCCTCGCGGGCGTAGCGGATGTGGCGGGCCTCCTCGATGACGTGGATCCGTGACACCTGCTGGACCATCGGCTGCAGCGACTGGTCCGCCATCTGCTCGCGCTGCAAGACGTCGAGGATCTCCTCGACGTAGATCGCCGCACCGAAGGTCAGGGTGCCGTTGGAGAACGTCTTGAGGAACCGTGCGAGCTGGTGGACGAACCAGCCGGGACCGTATTCCGGGCCACCGAATTTCTCCGCCGCGCGGGAGAACATCACCGAGTGCCGGCACTCGTCGGCGATCTCGGTCCACGCGTACCGGGCGTGCGCGCTGCCCTTGGGGCGGTCGTAGACGTGCCGGACGAGCATCTGCATCAGAACCGTCTCGAACCAGATGCCCATGCTGTAGAGGCTCGCCACCTCGTGCTTGGTCAGCTCGATCCGCTGCTCCTCGCTCATCCGGTCCCAGAGCGCCGTGCCGTAGAGGGAGCTGCGGTGCGGGTCGATGAAGTAACGGTCCGGCGCGAGCGGGGCGTCCCAGTCGATCTCGACGGCCGGGTCGTAGGAGTGCTTGGCCGAGGTCCGCAGCAGCCGCTGCGCGGTGTCCTCGCGGTCGGGGATGCCACTGGTCGTCGCGTCAACGGCGCTGGTCATGGACATCTGAGGCCTCCTTGACGAGCGGGCGGGCTCTAATATAACTGACCCGTCAGTTACCTACAAGGGGGAGCCACTCACCCCGGCGGATCCGGTCCAAGCCCAGCCACCCGAAATCAACCGCCCGCGCCTCCACCTTCGCTCGCGGCACCTCCGGGTGGTCCAGCCACCAAGACATCAGCCCCTGCAGCGCGCCGACGAGCATGGGGACGGTCAGCCGTGCTTGCTCGAGCACCTCCTCGTCGGAGGGCACCGCAACCCCCGGCTCGGGAGCGTAGTAGCTGGCGAGGACCGCCGCGAGCACCTCGATGACCTGCTCTCGGAGCCTGCACAGCGGCGCGCCCAGCTCGGGGTTGTCCAGGTGCCGCGCCACCAGTGCCCAGGCCTCCGGACGCTCGGTCACCAGGTCGCAGAGCAGCCGGACCACGCCGCGCCAGGCGCCGAGCGCGTCGCCGGCCTTGCCCAGCACCTCGGGCAGCCGTCTCATGAAGCCCTCCACGACCTGCTCGGTGACCGCCGCGAAGAGCTCCTCCTTGCTCGGGAAGTGCTGGTACACCAGCGCCTTGCTCACGCCGGCGGTGGCGGCGACGTGTTCCATCTGGGTGAGGTAATAACCCCGGCTGCTGAACTCCCGCAGCGCCGCGTCGAGCAGCTCGCTCCGCCTGGCCTGGGACGACAGCCGACGCCGGGCGCGTGCTGCGCTCGGGAGGTGCTGCGGGGATGGCCTGCTCACGCCGACCAGTGTGCTCGCTGCCCGTGCGTCGTGGGTGCGGCGCACCCACAAGCCCGCCGACGTACCCTGTCCCGCGATGACCGCTCCCACTGCCGACCTCGCTGGACGCACTGCTCTGGTATCCGGCGCCAGTCGCGGCATCGGGCACGCCATCGCCACCGCGCTGCTGGCCCGCGGCGCCGCCGTGACGATCACCGCCCGCAAGCCCGACGAGTTGAACGCCGCTGCCGACGAACTCGCCGCTACGGTCGAAGGCGCACGGGTGCTCGCGCTGCCCGGAAACGCGGGTGATCCGGCAGCCCGGGCCGAGGCGGTGGACCAGACAGTCGAGCGCTTCGGGTCGCTGGACGTGCTGGTGAACAACGTCGGGATCAACCCGGTGTACGGACAGTTGATCGACGCCGATCTCGACACGGTGCGCAAGATCTTCGACGTCAATGTGGTGGCGGCGTTGGGCTTCGTGCAGCAGGCACACCGGGCGTGGATGGGCGAGCATGGCGGCGCTGTGGTCAACATGGCCTCGGTCGCTGGGTTGCGCTCCACCGGAGCGATCGCGGCCTACGGGATGTCGAAGGCGGCGATGATCCGGCTCACCGAGGAGCTGGCCTGGGAGCTCGGCCCGTCGATCCGGGTGAACGCAGTAGCCCCGGCGGTGGTCAAGACAAAGTTCTCGACCGCGCTGTATGCCCAGGGCGAGGAGCAGATCGCAAAGGCATACCCGATGGGTCGGCTGGGCACGCCCGAAGACGTCGCCGCGCTTGTCGCGTTCCTCGTGTCGGATGCCGCCTCCTGGATCACCGGCGAGACAATCCGGGTGGACGGCGGCCTGCTCGCCACCGGGCCCCTGCGGTAACCCGCCTTAGTGCTGACCGGGCGGGTGCAGCTGGACCTCGACGCAGCGGGCTCGACGGGCGGCCTCGTCGAGTACCGCACGGCGGGGCTCGGGGGTGTCGAGCACGCGGGGTTCGGCCCGCTCCAGCAGCGCGGCCAACCTAGGCTCGGCGGTCAGGCTGCGCAGCGCCGCGGCGTCCCCGCCGACGACGATGGCGTCCAGCTCCGCTGCGCGCGGTAGCAGTACCCGCGCCGCGGCGTCCGCAGCAGCGCGCAGCGCCACTCGCGCCTGGCCCTCCCGGCGCCGGGCGAAACGCTGCTGTGATTGCCCGCCCGCGGCGGAACGTCCGTGCACCAAGCGGCTGCCAGTACTGGAGGTGAGCACCACTCCAGCGCGGGCGATCCCGACGCTGTACCCGCCCAGGCGGACCAGCAGCAGCCCGACTGTGCGCGGCACCATGAGGTGGCCGAGCAGGTCGTCCACAGCCTGACCGGTTTGTTTCCCGGGCTGCGCCGCCAGCGGACCGAAAGGCACCGGGATCGACGCTGTCCAGCCGTCACCAGCCGTCAGGTCCACCCGCTGAGGCGCGACCGTGGTGGCCACCACCCCACCGTGCCCGGCGGCAAACCGCTCCAGGAACCCGCCCAGCCGTTCGGGCTCCACCTCCACCGCGCGCCCACCGGCGGCAAGCTCCCGGGTCCGGCTCACCACGGCACGCTAGCGCGTTCTTGTACGGCGGCAAGCAGCCGCATGATCAGCATTAGCTTGACACTCGACCTCGGCGGCTGTGCTCGAACATGGCGACGACGCATTATCCCACCTTGCCGGAGCGGTGATCCGCGAACGCAACAGTCCTACCGGAGGAGCCCATGAGCAGAAGGCTCGCGCTGTTGTTGTCTATCCTCTCGATTCTGGTCCCGGTCCTGGTCCATACCGCTGGCGGATTTGCTCAGGCGAGCGGCGCCCCTTCTGCCCAGACCGTCCAGCTCACGGTCGACGCGACCGAGGCGCCGCGCAAGCTTTTCCGCGCCCGGGAAGTGATACCGGTCAGTCCCGGCCCGCTCACGCTCTACTACCCGAAGTGGATTCCGGGCACGCACGGGCCGACGGGGCCGATCATCAACTTGTCGGCGCTGACGTTCACGGCGAGCGGAAAGACCCTCCCGTGGCGGCGCGACGCCGTTGACATGTACGCCTTCCACCTTGACGTGCCGCAGGGCACGACCGCCGTTGAGGTCAGCTTCGAGTTCCTTGCGCCGACCTTCGCGGGCGGTCTCAGTTCGGATTCCTCGACGACCTCGCACCTTTTCGTCTTCTGGTGGAATTGGATGCTGCTTCACCCCCGGGTCGCGCACACCGACGATCTTGTGTTCGATGCCTCCTTGCGGCTGCCGCCAGGCTGGAAGTTCGGCACGGGGCTGACGGTGGAGCGGGAGTCGGAGGGCGAGGTGAACTTCGAGGCGGCCAGCCTGACGACGCTGGTGGATTCGCCGGTGCTGGCGGGCGAATACTTCCGCGCCGTCCCGCTGTCGACCGGGACGCCGGCGGTCGGGATGAGCATCGCTGCCGA
>JBOHFU010000304.1:2409-4895 GCA_050699675.1 Pseudonocardiaceae bacterium | reverse complement strand
CCACCGCAAGTCCCTCGACCTGATGGAAGACCGGGGTGTGGGTGGCGTCCAGCGCGTCGGTGCGGAAGGTCCGTCCCGGGCACACCACGTACACCGGTAGCTCCCGCTCCAGCAGGGTACGTACCTGCACCGGGGAGGTATGCGTGCGCAGGACCATGCCCGACCCCTCGGGTGCCACGTAGAAACTGTCCTGCATGGTGCGGGCCGGGTGGTCCTTGCCGAAGTTGAGGGCGTCGAAGTTGAACCACTCAGCCTCGAGTTCGGGGCCCTCGGCGACCTCGTAGCCCATGGCGACGAACACGTCCGCGACGCGCTCGCCGAGCGTGGTGATCGGGTGCCGGGCGCCGGTCGGTGTGCGATCCCAGGGCAGCGTGACGTCGACCGCCTCGGCCTGCAGCGTGCTGGAGTCGCGCTGCGCCTGCAGCGCGACGCGGCGCTGGTCGAAAGCGGCCTGCACGACCGTGCGGCGCTCGTTGAGCCGCTTGCCGGCCTCGGCGCGGGCCTGCGGTGGGAGCGCACCGATCTCGCGGCGGGCAGCCAGCAGCGGCGATCGGTCACCGAGGTGGGCAGGTTTGACCGCAGCCAGTGCCTCGAGGTCGGGAGCCTGGGCGAAGGCCTTCTCGGCGTCCTCGACGGCTTGGTCCAGCGCTTCTGAGGCCAGCACGGCCACCTGTTTGGGGTCGTAGGCGTCGTTGGGTCCAGACATGAGATTTAAGGGACTCCTGGGCCTTCGGCGGACCCGCGACATCGGGGGCCTGCCGTGCCGGTATTCGGTCAGTTCTCGCCAGATCCTAGGTGATCGGTCCGCTGGCCGGGCGCTGACGGTGCGCCCGCGCGCTGGCGTACAGGCAGACGGCCGCCGCAGCGGCCAGGTTGAGGCTCTCCGCACGCCCGTGCAGCGGGACGGCGACGGCGCCGTCGGCGGCTGCGAGCAGCGCACGGTCCAGCCCGTGCGCTTCACTGCCGAACAGCCACGCAGTCGGCGCCGCCAGAACTGCGGCGTCGACCACGTCGTCGAGGTCGCGGCCGGTGCCGGCGTCGGCCGCCAGGACCTGCAGCCCGGCCTGCCGGCACGCCGCGATGGCCCGCTGGGGATCGGGTTCCACGCCCAGCGCGAGGTGGAACAGGCTGCCAGTGGAGGCCCGGACGCATTTTCCGTTGTGCGGGTCGACGGTGTCGCCGGTGAAGAGCACCGCACCGGCCCCGGCAGCGTCAGCTACCCGGGTGACGGTGCCGGCATTGCCCGGGTCGGAGACGTCTGCCAGCACCGCGACCAGCCGGGTGCCGCGCAGCGCGTCGGCCGCAGGCCGCCCGAGCGTGGCGCAGACGGCCACAATGCCTTGCGGGGTGGCCGTCTCGGACAGCCCCGCGGCGGCCCGCTCGGTGATCAGGGACACCTGGGCGCCGGGGGCATCGAGCAGCTCAGGATGCCGGGTCGCGGCGCGCTCGGTGACGAACAGCTCCTGCACCGATCCGTACCTGATCGCCTCGCGCACGGCCTGGGCACCCTCGACGAGGAACCGCCCAACGCGCTCCCGGTCCCGCCGCCGGAGCAGTCCGCGCGCAGCTGCGACCCGGGGGGTTCGTTCGGTAAAGGGACCAGCCGGGTTCGCTGCGATCAGGCGGCGTCGCCGTCCTGAGACACGGGGGCGCTCGCCCCACGGCTGGCCGGCAGGTTGGTCCTGGCGATCTCGACCAGCGCGCTGAACGCGGTCGGGTCACAGACGGCGAGCTCGGCGAGGTTCTTGCGGTCCACCTCGATCCCGGCGATGCGCAGCCCCTGGATGAGCCGGTTGTAGGTCATCCCGTTCTGCCGTGCAGCGGCGTTGATCCGGGTGATCCAGAGCTTCCGGAAGTCACCCTTGCGCGCCCGCCGGTCGCGGTAGGCGTACTGCATCGAGTGGAGGATCTGCTCCTTGGCCTTGCGGTAGAGCCGGGAGCGCTGGCCGCGATAACCGCTAGCGGCCTCCAGGGTGCTACGGCGCTTCTTCTGGGCGTTGACCGCTCGCTTCACGCGTGCCACTGGATTTGTCCTGTCGGTCTCGGGGGCGGGGGTAGTCGCCCAGGGTTTCAGTCAGGGTCAGGGAACGGCTGGTCAAAGACCGAGCAACCGGCGGATCCGCTTGGCATCCTGCGGGGCCACCTCGACCACGCCGTCCATCCGGCGGGTAACCCTGGAGGACTTCTTCTCCAGTAGGTGGCGCTTGCCGGCGTGCTGCCGCAGCAACTTGCCGGTGGCGGAGACCTTCACGCGCTTCGCGGTACCCCGATGGGTCTTGTTCTTCGGCATGTCCGTCCTTGTCCTGCCACCCGGGTAGGCGGCCGTCGTCTGCTCGTCGGCGCGCTACTAGGCGCACACCGACCGGCCCGCACACCGACGGGCTTGCTGCGGTGGCCCGGACGGACCACCCGGTGTCACTGCGCCGGCTGTTGCTCCGCCGGCTGTTGCTCCGCCGGCTGTTGCTCCGCCGGCTGTTGCTCCGCCG
>JBOHFU010000304.1:0-2309 GCA_050699675.1 Pseudonocardiaceae bacterium | reverse complement strand
CGCCGGCTGTTGCTCCGCCGGCTGTTGCTCCGCCGGCTGTTGCTCCGCCGGCTGTTGCTCCGCCGACTGGGCCGTACCCCGTTCGACCTTGACTGCGCGTGGCTTATTGCGATGCGGAGCCAGCACCATCGTCATATTCCGGCCGTCCTGCTTGGCGGAGGTCTCGACGAAGCCAAGCTCGGCGACGTCGTCGGACAGCCGCTGCAGCAGCCGGAAGCCCAGCTCCGGTCTGGACTGCTCGCGACCCCGGAACATGATGGTGACCTTCACCTTGTGCCCCGCGTCGAGAAACCTCACGACATGGCGCTTCTTCGTCTCGTAGTCGTGCGCGTCGATCTTGGGGCGAAGCTTTTGTTCCTTGATGACCGTCATCTGCTGGTTACGGCGGGACTCACGGGCCTTCTGCGCGGTCTCGTACTTAAATTTGCCGAAGTCCATGAGCTTGCAGACCGGCGGACGGGCCTGCGCAGCGACCTCGACCAGGTCGAGGTCCGCTTCCTGCGCAAGTCTTAGCGCGTCCTCGATGCGGACAATGCCAACCTGCTCGCCATTCGGTCCGACCAACCTAACCTCAGGAACGCGGATTCGGTCGTTGATGCGTGTCTCGACGGTGATGGGGCCTCCTCGGGTCGTCCTCACTGCGGCGCGATCCAGCCTGCGGACACCCTGCCCGCTGGCACACCGTGTCCGCTGACACCCGTGCCAACACCCCTTGGACGCAGCGCGGCCCCGCCGCCTTGTGGCGTGCGGGGCCCGCAGATCCGACCGATCGACACCGCTCGTGTCTCGTCAACACGAACGACGTAAACGCCGGAATCCGCCTAGGGATTCCGGGACCGGACCCGGCCGCCTCGCGGCGGTTCGGGTGGGAGCGGGGCTCCACTTTGCCGCCTCCGCCGGAGCGGAAGCTGGTCGCACCACATATCTTAGCAGGCCAGCCCGGTCGGTGGCGCTCAGGTAGTCAGGGCTTGGGCCAGAGCGGCGCCGCACAGTGCCCCAGGGGAACAGCGTGTCGTGGCGGGCCTGCACGGCTCGGTCTACCAGGTAGCGCAGCGGCGCCCCGATCGCGGCACCGAGGGCTACCAGCAGCACGATCATCGGCCGACCTTGTGCGCGCGGTGCACGATCTCCGCTCGCAACCGGACGAGGGTCTGGGACTGAGAGCACCCAGGATCCGGCCCATCTGACCCCCCTCCATGCTCCACGAGACAGGGCTTACACGGCACTGCCGTCATCGAGTCAACGGTGCGGTCTGAGTCGGCTCCAGGGCAGTACTCGGGCGGGTGTCTGTCCGTGCCGCGCCCGTGAACTCGACGACAGCGACGTCCGGCAGGACTGAAATGTCGCTGACGTCGAGTTCACGGGCCGTGCCACGGGCAAGCCAGCCTGCGCAACGATTGCGCGCGTCGTGAACTCGGCACCATCGACGTTTGCAGCGGAAATGTCGGTAACGTCGAGTTCACGACGCACCAGCCCCGGGCCCAGGTCCGAGCACACCCGCGGTAGGCCCCACGAGCAGCTGGCGCCCGCACCGGCCGACCTGCTCACCGGCGATCTCGCCGCACTGCTCGTCACCTGGTGACCCGCACGACTGACCTGGGAAGCGACCTGATGACCCACCCGTTACCCACCTCGGCTGATCGCCCGCACCCGGTGTTCAGCCGCTTCTACGCCCGGATCAGCAAACGCATGGAAGCCGAGGGAATGACCCCGCTCCGGCAGGAGCTGCTCGCCGACCTGGCCGGCGAGGTGGTCGAGGTCGGCGCCGGTAACGGCATGAACTTCGCCCACTACCCAACCACGGTCACGCACGTCGTCGCGGTCGAGCCCGAGCCCTACCTGCGCGCCCTGGCCACCCGGGCGGCCAAGACAGCGTCGGTGCCGGTGACCGTGCAGGCCGGCACCGCGGACCGGCTGCCACTGCCCGATGCCGACATCGACGCCGCCGTGCTGTGCCTGGTGATGTGCTCGCTCGAGGACCGGCCGGCCGCGCTGGCCGAACTCCGCCGAGTCCTGCGTCCTTGCGGGACGTTGCGGTTCCTGGAGCACACCATCGCTGACTCCCCCGGATTGCGGGTGGTGCAGCGGGTTGCCGACGCCACGGTGTGGCCGCTGCTGGCCGGGGGCTGCCACACCGCTACCGACCCGGTCGCTGCGATCACCGGCGCAGGGTTCGAGATCACCACCTGTCGGCGGCTGCGGTTCCCGGATAACCGCTTCACCCAACCGGCCAGCCCGCACGTGCTGGGCACGGCGCGAGTGCGGTGAGCCGTTAGCCATCAAGCTGCCCCGCTAGCGATGGGTTGGGC
>JBOHFU010000303.1:0-4899 GCA_050699675.1 Pseudonocardiaceae bacterium | reverse complement strand
GCACGCCGGGCGATCCGGCATGCCACAGCTCGAGACGAGGTACCGGGTCGATGTTGACCAGCCCGGCGTCGTGCATCGCCTGGGCGGCATGCTGTCCCCAGGCTCCGTCAGTGCCCGCCGTGTCGAACAGCCTGGCTTTGGCCGCCATGAAGGTCTCGTACAGCTGCCGAGCCGGTGGATCCGGCATGAGCAGGGCAGGCCCGTAGGTGATGTCGAACTCGTCGAGCTGCAACCACCCACCCGGCCGCAGCGCGCGGACCAGCCGGTCCAGCACCGCGCGCCGCTCCGGAAGGCCCCGCAGGACCAGCCGCGCGCAGACCAGGTCAAACGTGTCCTCGGGCAGCGGATCGTGGACGATGTCGTGCTGGGCCACCTCCAACCCGGCGCAGGCGGGGATGTAGCGGGGCTTGATGTCGGTGGCGAGCACCCTGCCCGACGGCGCGACCCGCTGCGCGAGCCAGGTGGCCACGCTGCCCCCGCCCGCGCCGACCTCGAGACAGTGCCATCCATCAGCCACACCCGTCTGGGCAAGCCGCGCAGTGGTCATCGAGTCGAGCATCTCGGCGAGGTATCGATGCTGGTCTCGGGCGTGGGCGCTGTCGTTGTCGAACACGTACCCGAGTCCGTTCGGCCTCGCAGCTGGGCTACCCACCGCAGTAGCTGTGCTCTGCCGGCCGTTGTGGCTCACAGCCATTCGACGTTCCCTCCCGCGCTCAGCACATGGCGGGTGTCGAGGACGACCGGAAACGGTGTCGGGTCGATCCGGTCGAGCATTTCCGGATGTGCGGTAACGAGAACCGCGCAGTCGTAGGAGGCGGCGTCGGAGGGTTCGCAGGCTTGGCTCTCGAGTCTGTGGTCGCCCACGGTGAGCTCGGGGATGAGTGGATCGTGGTAGGCGACGGTGGCTCCGAGCTGGAGCAGTCGCTCGACGATGCGCAGGGCAGGCGCGTTCCGAGTGTCGTTGACGTTTTCCTTGTAGGCGACGCCGAGCACGAGCACCTTCGATGCTTCGATTCGGCAGCCCCTTCGCGCGAGAGTCTCGGTCAGCCGGGCGACAACGGCGTGTGGCCGCTGAGCTATCTGGCGGTGTGCGGTGGCGATAATCGGCATCGGGATCCCGCTGCGCCCAGCGTTGGCGAGGAGGAACGCTGGGACGACCGGAATGCAGTCGCCGCCGATGCCGGGACCGGGCCGGTGGGCGAGGAAAGCGAACGGCTTGGTGCTCGCGGCCTCGACGATTTCGCGTTCGGACACGCCGAGGTCTCGGCACACATCGGAGATCTCGTTGGCCAAGACGATGTTGACCATGCGAAACGTGTTCTCGACGATTTTGGTCATCTCGGCCGTACGCGTATCCGAGACGGTCACGGCCTTCGCGCACAGGGCTTCCACTACCGCGCTGGCACGCCGCGTGCACTCCGGAGTGACTCCTCCCACGACACGGGGCGTGGTGACGACCGACCAGCCCGCCGTGTTGGCGGGATCGATTCGCTCGGGGGCGAACGCGACGAACAGGTCGGTGCCCACAACGAGCCCGGACTTCGCGGCGAGGCGGGCGGCCAGGACGTCGGTGGTGCCCGGCGGAACGGTGGACTGCAGCATCACGAGCACTCCCCGGTTCGCATACGGCGCTATGGCGTCGAAGGCGGTATGAACCGAAGAAAGATCTGCGTCCCCGTCGGTTCCCAACGGCGTCGGTACGCACACAATGACGACGTCGGCGTCCGCCACCGCGCAGAAGTCGGTCCCGACCAAGAAGGAATCCTCCGTCAAGGTCTGTATTTCCTGGTCGGAGAGGTATGACAAATAGGAGCGGCCGTTGCGGAGTTCGTCGACCCTGACTGTATTGATGTCGATGCCGCGTACCGGGAAACCACGATCGACGTAGCCCTGGGCGACGGGAAGCCCGGTGCTGCCAAGCCCGATTATGGCGATGACGGCCCTGCGCTCGTTGACGAAATTAAGAAATTCGCACTCGTTCGGCAACTTCTGTCCCGTCCGGTCACGGCTATGTCGAGACGTTCGACTTCCAGGGTTTCCAAATCAAGCCTCAGCTTGTCTACGATCTACCCTCCCGTTGGCTCGCTGGCTGTTTCTCTACGGCGACCGATTGGAGTTTCAGCTGTCAGCGACCAATTCGACACTATCGGCATTCTTTTCGGTGGGCATCACCCCGGCCGCACCGGTTTTGACTATTTCACGATTGGCCCGATCTGGTACTTTCGGTACTGCCCCTATTTGTGATTGAGGTACGCGGCAGGGGTGGGCTGTGACGGGAGGGCAGTACTGAAAGTACCGGCTCGGTCCAATGCGAAATAGTCAAACTCGATACGGCCACGGTGATGTCCCGCCGAAAAAATACTGATAGCGTCCGGCCAGGACGCTGGCGGGGTCTTGCCGCCGTGGTTGTTCGAGGTCGCGTTGGTCATTATTAGGTGTCGAAGATCGATTCGATGATAGTTCTTGTCCCTGATGAGGCTCGGCACGGGTCGTGACGCGCTCAGGGTCGAGTGTCCGAATCACCCGGCGGTCGCCCGTTCGGATACGACCAGCAGGGGAGATCATCATGAAGTCGACCACCGTCGGTGACCACGCCGTGGTGCTCGGAGCCAGCATGGCCGGCCTGCTGACCGCCCGGGTCCTGACCGATGCCTACGACCACGTGACAGTGGTCGAGCGGGACCTCCTACCGGCTGACCTCGCCGATCGCCGGGGGGTGCCGCAGGGTCGTCACGTGCATGCGCTGCATGCCCGCGGCCGGGAGTTGCTGGACGAATTGTTCTCCGGCTTCACCGAGCAGGTGGTACAGGCCGGCGCGGTGACCGGGGACAGTCTGGGCATCATCCGATGGCAGCTGTCGGGTCACCAGCTGCGCCAGGTCGACATCGGCCTGCCCATGCTGGGCGCCAGCCGCCCCTTCCTGGAAGGCCACGTCCGGCAGCGGGTGAAGGCGCTGCTGGACGTGCGTTTCGTCGAGGGCTGCGACATGGTCGGCCTGGTCACCGGCAGCGACCAACGCCGGGTTACCGGGGTACGGGTCGCGCATCGCGACGAGGGCGCCACGGAGCAGACGGTGTCCGCCGATCTGGTCGTCGATGCCACCGGCCGGGGCTCCCGCACGCCGATGTGGTTGGAGCAGTCCGGCTACTCGCGACCCCAGGCGGACCGGGTCGAGATCGGGCTCGGCTATGCCAGCCGCCGCTACCGGTTGCGCCCCGGTGCCCTGGGCAATGACGTGAACGTCCTCACCGCGCCAACTCCCGGTAACCCCCGAGGCGGGGGCGTGTCTCCCGAGGAGGGCGGTCAGCATGTTGTCACGCTGGGCGGCATCCTCGGCGACCATCCCCCGATCGACCCGGCCGGATTCGACGCATTCGCGGCCAGCATGTGCTCCCCCGACGTCGCGAAGGCGCTCGTGGGTGCCACCCCGGTGGATGACCCGGTGTCCTTCCGGTTCCCGGCCAGCGTGCGCCACCGCTATGAGCGGTTGCGCCGTTTCCCGGCCGGCCTGCTGGTGATCGGTGACGCGGTGTGCTCGTTCAACCCCATCTACGGGCAGGGCATGACCGTGGCCGCGATGGAGACGGCGACGCTGCGAGACATGCTGCGCAGCGGGTCCCCGCCTGGGCCGCGCGAGTACTTTCGGCGGATCGCGAAGGTCATTGACACTCCCTGGGAAATCGCCGTCGGCGCCGACCTCGCCTTTCCCGATGTGCCAGGCCGGCGCACCGCCAAGGTCCGGATGGTCAACGCTTACCTGCCCGCGCTGTACGCCGCGGCCAGTATCGACAGCTCGCTCGCCGGTGCCATAGTCCGAGTGATGGGCATGGTGGACCAACCTGAAGGACTGCTGCGGCCCGACCGCTTGCTACGGGTCCTGTGGGCGCACCTGCGGGGTATACCGGCACCGGCCGGCGGGCCGGCCTCGGGGGGCGACGCACGCGGGTGCGTGCGGCGTCGTGAACTCGACGCCACCGACGTTTCCAGCGAGCGGGGATATCGGTGGCGCCGAGTTCACGACACACACAAACGCCTTGTCCGACGAGCCGGCCCGCGTTCTGACACCAACCAGTACTGAAAGTACCAGCTCGGGCCATTGCGAAGTAGTCAGAATCGGTGCGGTCAGGGTGATACCCGCCGGGAAGGATGCTGATAGCGTCCAATTGGTCGCTGACAGTTGAAATGTTGTGCGATCGAAAGCCGTCGACCTGCACAGCACTGGAGCGAACCGATGACAGTGAGAGCCAACGAGGAGGTAGATCGTGGACAAGCTGCGGCTTGACTTGGGCACCCTGGAAGTCGAATGTCTCGATATTTCCGTGGCCGGCCTGAACGGCGGTCTGGAGACATTCGGGATGGGCCACGCAAGCACCGAGCTGGGCCAATCCTGTGAGGGGGCCTGTGGTCCCGACACGTGCGCGTGCTCCGATGATCAGGGTACCGGCGCGAGCTGTAACGAGACTGAGTGCGACTGCGACGAAGGGTAAGGTCGCACCGCTCAGTGGCCTTCGCGGGTAGCTGAGCTGCCCGCGAAGGTGTAACCGGATGGGGAGCAGCGTTGCGGCTTGAGCGCCACGCTGCTCCTCCTCCGCTGTGCGGTTCCAGGAGCTCGCGATAACGGGGCCGGATTGGGCAATAGTGGGTAGGAGAGCAGTCAGATTGACGACGATGGGGGAGTCGTGAGACCCAAGCTGCGTGGTGACACGAAATATGTCCCGACGCCAGACGGTGTCTATCTGCAGAACAACCGCCGTGTGTTGAGGATCCCCGGTAAGCAGGTGTACCAGTGGGTTGACCGGTTGGCGCCGTATCTCGACGGCAACCACAGCCTGGCCGAGTTGACCGACGGATTGTCCGCCGACCGGGTGGAGATGGTGGATCAGCTCGTCGAGATGTTGG
>JBOHFU010000302.1:0-4909 GCA_050699675.1 Pseudonocardiaceae bacterium | reverse complement strand
TTGCAGCCGCGCCGCGGTCAGCGACGAGCTCGGCGCGCAGGGCCTTCATGTGGACTCGTCCTCCTCCATCGTGTGCCGTGCCGCGCAGACACGGTTGCCCGTTCGTCAACGACCTGCCTGAAATCAGGCTGGTTTGTCGCTTTTGTCGGCCAGGTTAGGTTAGGCTCGGCTCGGCTCGGCCGCGGGGTGGCGAAGCCGCTCCGGCGTCAGAGACGCTGCGAAGGCGGCACAGGCCACCAGCCGGGACAGTTGCAGAAGCAAGCGATCCTTCGTCATGGTGAGGCGGATGCTGACGTGGACCTTGGCGCGATCGACTGGGGGGATGCCTCCCTGCCGGTGCTGAGTGAGGCGGAATGCGGGCAGTGGTACGAAGCGCGCGGTCGGCGGGTTGTCGAGCATCGTGGCCGGCTGTGGGTCGAGTCGCGGCGCTGCTTCTTCCAGCCCGTCCACCACCTGGCAAAGCTCAGCGCCCGCGAGGCAACCCGCCCGGCGCGCTCGTGTCTCGGATTCCGCGCGAGGCTCGCCGAGGATGCGTGGGAGTGGGCGAACGGCAGCCTCCCGGCACACACCTTCCCCGACCCCCAGAGCTACGATCTGGGGCGACTCCGGCAGACCCCGCGGCGACAGGTCCGGCAGGGTCTGCGCGCCGTCGACGTCGTCGCGCTGGAGATCCCGGACCTCATTCTCGACCAGGGCTACGCGGTTGCAGCGGAGGCGCATGCCCGGGACAACGACATCGATCTGCCCGGCCGCGCGACGTTCCGCAAGAACGTCCTGTCGTTCTTCTCTCCGCGCCGGGGACTGATCCTGGCGGCGGTGCGCGGTCAGCACCTGCTGGGATTCTCGCTGACCTCCGCCGTCGACGCCGCCGCGTATCACGACATGGTCTACGTCACTGGCCAGGGCCTGGCGAACAAGGTCCCGGTGTGCTTGTTCCACGCGTTCGCGACGCTCGTCTCTCGCCAACCGCAGGTTCAGGAGCTCATGCACGGGGTCCACGTCCGGGACGACGACGGCCTGTGCGAGTTCAAGCGGCGGATCGGCCTCACGGTCACTGCCCTACCGGCCCGGGCATGGTTCGCCAGCGGTCTCGACAGCCTGCTCCGCCGCACCCGGCCGCAGAAGTACTACCAGGTCACCGGCCGTGGCTGACCGAGAGCTGGTCCTGGTCCTGGGCACCTACCGGCCGGCGGTGACGGTCGTTCGGGCCTTGGCCCGGCGTGGCCGGCGCGCCGTGGTGGGCCGAGAGCCCGATCGCAGGCACAGCGAGGGATCGGCAGGCGTCGAGTTCAGCCGCCACACCACCGCGGTATGGGATCACCCCTCAATCAAGGATGATCCAGGTGCTTTTCTCGACGCACTCGTCCGCGAGCTGGCCAGATGGCCTGAGCCGACCCACATCCTCCCGCTCGACGAGACGGCCCTCGTCCTGCTCGCGCGCGAGCGCTCCCGCCTGCCCGCGAGCACACCCCTGGCAGTGCCGGCCACCGAGACGATCGTCACCTGTGTCGACAAGGAGCGCTGCCTGCACGCCGCCCAGGCAGCCGGCCTGTTGGTGCCCCCCTGGGAAGTCGTCGGCGGGCACCAGGAGCTGCTCGCAGCCGCCGGCCGAGCGGCCGCGCCCGTGGTCGTGAAACCCCTGTGGCCGCATTCACGCCTCCTGGGCGACCGCAAGGCGATCCTCTGCCGCGACGGCAGCGATCTTGCCCGCCAGATCCCAGTCTGGCCCGCCGGCCACGACAGGCTGCTCGTCCAGCGCTTGGCGGAGGGTCCACGCCACAACCTCAACTTCGCGGCCCGGGACGGTGAACTACTCGACGTGGTGGAGGTGCTGACCGACCGGACGGACCGCCGCGACGGGACGGGCCTCGGGGTTGCGGGACATACCCGCCCAGTCAGCATCGGACTCAGGAAACAACTGGCCGCCCTCGTGGCGCACCTGCGCTATACCGGCGTCGGCTGCGGGCAGTTCCTGGTCCAGCCGAGCGCGCAGGATGGCGCCTTCCTCGAACTCAACCCTCGGCTCGATGCGAACTACGTGATGGCCGACCACGCCGACTTCGATCTGGCCAACCTCGCCGTGGACCTCGCGGCCGATGTGCCGATCGAACCTCGCATTCCGGCGCCGACGGGTCGCGACGGCCACACCTATGCCTGGACGTTCGGCGATCTCACCGGGCTCTGGTATGCGCTCGGCCGGGGCGAGATCACTCGCGCCGATGCGCTGGCCGAACTCGGCCGGATCGCCCGCACCGCGGCGCTCGCCGACGTGCACCTCACCTGGTCCTGGGGCGATCCGGTACCGACGATTGTCACGTACTGGCGCTATCTGATTCTCTCCAGCCTGCGCCTGATCACCGCACAAAAAGAGCCGGGCACCGCGCAACCGCAGAAGTACTACCGGGTCACCGGCCGTGGCTGACCGAGAGCTGGTCCTGATCGTGGGCACTTACCGGCCGGCGGTGACGGTGGTGCGGGCCTTGGCCCGGCGTGGTCGGCGCGTCGTGGTGGGCCGAGAGCCCGATCGCAGGCACAGCGAGGGATCGGCAGGCGTCGAGTTCAGCCGCCACACCACCGCGGTATGGGATCACCCGTCGATCAAAAGCGAGCCGGGCGCATTCCTCGACGCACTCGTCCGCGAGCTGGCCGGACGTCCTGAGCCGGTCCACGTCCTCCCGCTCGACGAGGCGGCCCTCATCCTGCTGGCGCGGGAGCGCTCCCGGCTGCCAGCGAGCACATCGCTGGCAGTACCGGCCACCGAGACGATCATCACCTGTCTCGACAAGGAGCGCTGCCTGCACGCCGCCCAGGCAGCCGGCCTGCCGGTGCCCCCGTGGGAGGTCGTGTGCGGATACCAGGAGCTGCTTGCGGCCGCCAGTCGAGCGGCCGCGCCGGTGGTCGTGAAGCCCCTGTGGCCGCGTTCGCGCCTACTGGGCGACCGTAAGGCGATCCTCTGCCGGGACGGCAGCGATCTTGCGCGCCAGATCCCGGTCTGGCCCGCCGGCCACGACAGGCTGCTCGTCCAGCGCTTGGCGGAGGGTCCACGCCACGACCTGCTCTTCGCGGCCCGGGACGGTGAACTGCTCGACGTGGTGGAGAAGCTGACCGTCCGGACGGACCGCCGCGACGGGACGGGCCTCGCGGTTGCGGGACACACACGCCCGGTCAGCATCGGGCTCCGGGAGCAACTGGCCGCCCTGGTGGCTCACCTGCGCTATACCGGCGTCGGCTTCGCTCAGTTCCTGGTCCAGCCGGGCGCGCGGGACGGCGCCTTCATCGAACTCAACCCCCGCATCAGCGGGAGCAACGTGATCGCCGACCACGCCGGCCTCGATCTGGCCAATCTCGCCGTGGACCTGGCGGCCGATCTGCCGGTCGAACGCCGCCTCCCGGCGCCGACCGAACGCGACGGCCACACCTATGCCTGGACGTTCGGCGATCTCACCGGGCTCTGGTACACGATCGGTCAGGGCGAGATCACTCGCGTCGGCGCGCTGGCCGAACTCGCCCGGATCGCCCGTACCGCGGCGCTCGCCGACGTGCACCTCACCTGGGCCTGGCGCGATCCACTACCGACGATTGCCACGTACTGGCGCTATCTGATCCTCTCCAGCCTGCGACTGATCGCCGGCCAGCACAGAAGGTGACTTCCGTGGCTATCGCACGACATACGGCGAACTGGCGCGAGACCGTCACACTTTGCGATAGATGCCCGCCGGAGTGGTGGCGGGGGGTGTCCTCGGGGTGTCCTGGCACCGGAGCCGGCCGTTCCCGGCTGGTGATCATTGCTAGGAATCGCCGTCGAGCCGGGGCGATTTCGCCGCGCATCGCCGCGACGGCGACCACGTGATCAAGGTACTCGACGCGCGACACCCGGCAGGCACCCGCGTCGTCACCCAGCGCTGGCTGCCGGCAGAACCAGCATGGACGCCTACCTGTCAACTCTGCGGGCGGCCGGCGTCATCCTCCCGCCTGCGGGCACTGCAGCATCTTCAGCCCCGTCGTCGGGGTGGCCGTGCTCCATGCTGGTCCCACTCGGACTATCACCGTGCACAGCGTTCGTCGGTCGCCGCTGTCAACCAGGATCGTCACCGGGCTGGTCTGCATTCGCTTGCGTGGTGTGACACAGGTGGAAAGCACAGGATGCATCAGTTGGCATCACCCCAGCCGCTAGCTAAGTCGGCCATCGCGCGGGTCACCAACGCTCTAGCTTCGGCTCCGTACAATGCTCTCCCGATACCGCCAAGCTAACGCCAAACAAGCCGCGCTCGTGCCACCCAGCGGCTCACGGTCCAGGAATTGTCGCACGGTCGCCTCAGTAAACGGCAGCCCATACACCGACTGATCATCGCCAAGCGAGGTAACGACCTGGCCCTCGGCATTAACGGTTACCAGCTCGCGGAAGAGGTCGTCAAACACGACATCATCAATGCGACGTCCTCGAGGTAGCCGATAAAGAACAGGCCGTGAGGCGGAGCGAGGTCGGCAGGCAAGGCTGTGTCGCGACCGGTGGTCGGGCCGCCGTAGATGCTGGCCAGTTCGCCGTCGAGCTGGCCAGCCAGCGTACGGGCGTCGGGATGGTCGAGGGAGGAGGCAACGAGAGTCAGTGAGCGGGCAGTGGCACTGGTCATGCGACCAGTTTTAGCCTGCGGTCCAGTTCGGTGGAGAACTCGCGGATATACGGGTTGACCTTTCGGCCGCGTAGCTCGTCCGCGAGACGACCCAGGCTCGCCAGGCAGAGCGGTGAATTGACCTGCGGCAGCCGCCCCAGAGCGATCCGCCCGTGGCCACCTCCCCCAAATACCGGCTACCCGTGCAGCTCCTCGGCGAGGCTGCCTCGCTCGCCGGGGAGCTGCGGCGCCAGGTTCCCGATCGCCCCGTCACCACCACCTCCACAGTTACCTACGTG
>JBOHFU010000301.1:0-4919 GCA_050699675.1 Pseudonocardiaceae bacterium | reverse complement strand
GCGACGGAGGTTGTCTTGCGTACGCGCGACGGTATTCACATCGGGGTGCCCGAGGGACGCTCGACGCAGCAGAGCAGCCGACCAGCGACGTCACGCAGATCGGCCCTACCAAGGCGGTCTCGACAGGCTGTTGAGTGATCTAGGGACGCGACCACGGCGATGGAGGCGGAATGGACTGGACGGACACCTGGAGAGACGCCTTCCGCACCGAGCTTCGGGCGGAGGCTATCGGATTCGCCCGGCACGGCTGGCCGGTAATCCCCGGCAGCTACCCCCGCGGTTCCCACTGGGTAGGTATGCCCCCGTCGCTCGGCACCGGCGGGAGACAGCACGGCTCGGTGCCGGTGCACCCGGATTGGGCGCGACTGGCGGGTTGCGGTCCTGAGCGCGTCGCCGAGCTGTGGTCCGGTCATCCGTTCAGCGTGCTGCTCGCCACTGGTATGGGCTTGGACGCACTCGATCTGCCTGCCGAGCTCGGCAGGGCGACCGCAATCGGGCTGCGCGTCGCCGGCGTTGCGGTCCCGGTGGCAGCCACACCGACCGGGCGGTGGCTGTTGCCGGTACTCGGCGGTGGCCGGCTGCATCGTGAGCTGGATGACCACCCAGACGTCGTGCTGCACGCCGAGGGAGACTGGGTACCGCTGCCGCCGTCACCCTGCCTGCCCGGCGTCGTGCACTGGCGGGTCAAACCAGCGATGTGCGGCTGGGAATTACCGCGGTTGGACGAGCTGACCGACGCGGTGCTCGCCGCCATCGACGAGACGCAACCGGTGGCCGCCCGCCGCTGACCGCACCATCAGGTCGCGATCCGACTGGTCGTGCCCGCGGCTTCGACGTAGGCGTCGAACAGCGCATCCAGCAGCCGGTTGCTGATGGCCGGGGCATTCGTCCCTTGACCGATCTCCGCGCCGCCGAGTGCAGCTTCGACGCTCGCGATGCTGCCAGGTGCCCTGCGCTCGAAGACCGAGCGCCACAAACTCACAACCGGCCTGCCATCGGTCCAGCACCACAAGGTCGCCAGGGCCGCGCGCTCCGGCAGTAGGCGCGGGTTCAGCACGACCTCAGCTCGCTTGCCGAAGTAGGTGCTGACCTCAGCGAGCCCCGCTTCGGAGATTCGCTCGGCCCACGTCACGAACGTCTCGAGGACCGGGCGGTGATCGACGGGCGCCGAGACGATCCGCTGCCGGAATGCTTCCACACCAGCAACCAGTTCTCCCTGTCGTGATCGAGGCAGCACCGCGGTCTCGGACACCGGCGCATCGGGCCTGATCGGTCGTTCCGGCTCCACCCGTTGCGGGACGACGACACGCCGTCCATCGATGTCATAGGAGGTGACCGTGACCAGGTCGATGACGAGGCCTTGGGTCACCGCCTCGAGATACCCGACCAGCTTCACCAGCTCCTGCGGGGCCTGATCGAGTACGAGCACGAGCCGGAAGCTGCCGTCGTGAAGCGCCGCGTCCAGGTTGGCGCGGAAGTCGTCGGCGTCCACAGCCTCTGCCTGAGCTGACTCACGCACGACGTCAAGGAGGGCATGGCCAGCGAGCTGCCGCGCGAGGATGCGGCGCTCGAACTCCTCCGCGCCCGCGCCGTGCAGCGCGGCGGCGTAGGCCAGCACCTGCGCGACAACTGCGCGCCGGGATTCCGTGTTGTTGCGCAGCTTCACCTCGACCAGCACCGGGCGCCCGCTGGGCTCGATGGCCAAGACGTCAACGTAACCGCTGCCGAGCAGGACCTGCCGCCCCAGCACGATGACCCGCGGGGTGCCGCTGAGAGGAAGGAGGTCGGGAGCCGTTGCAACGATCTCCTCCAGCGTCCGCTCGTCAGGGAATCCTGTCGGTGTCAAGAGCTCCCAACCCTCGGCGCCCTCAGACCAGATCGCCGTCACGAATTACCTCCCGGGAAGTGGGGTGCACAGCGTAGAGCGACGGCCTGACAGGCTACGGCGCCCGGGTGCTGTGTCGCCGACGATGAGAGCGCGTCAAGGACGGTGGGGTGACTATTCTGGGCGGCTACGCTGCGCCGGCGGCCCCGGCGAGCCGGCGGCACATCGCGCGACCTCCACCACCGGGCAGCGCGGCCCCGAGGCCTTCGCAAGTCGACGATCGGCGGTCACCAAGCTGGTTTCCAGCGACTCCGCTAGGGCGACATACCAGCCGTCATACACGCTGAGGTTGTCGCGCAGCTCCCATACGCGGTCGAGAAACGGCTCGAAGGGGTACTGCACGGTCCGCACTACCTTGATCTTCGAGACCGCACCGCAGGCCAGGCCGGAGCTCACATCCCCGCGCGCCTGCATCGAACGGATCGCCGAGGTCGCCTCGGCTGCGAAGATCGACGGAACATGCAGCAGTGCGCGGTCGCGCAGCACCTCGCGGGCGTCGTCTCCGGCAGGCCCGGCCACCACCAGCGCGTTGACCAGCACAGCGGCATCGAAGACGGTCAATGCGACGCCCGATCCGCTCGGAGCAGATCCGCCGAGGATCGGGTGGCAAACCCCTCGCTGCCCTCCGAGGCGAGTCGCTGCTCGGTCTCGGCCACCAGCTCAGCCGGGGTCCGGGTTCGTGCGTTGCGGGTCAGCTCAGCGCGTAGATACTCCTGCAAGCTCATCCCCGTCAGCGCGGCCCGCTGCTGGTAGATGCGGTGCACGTCGTCTGGAACGTCGCGGACCTGGATTGTCGCCATGCATCTAACCTAGCGCTTGCCGCGCGACAGTGAATGCACGTCAACACGGCGGTCTTGTGGCGCGGGACGGGCTGGGTTGAGATAGGCGGACGATTCGGTCAACGGCGAGCGAGCGGAGGCGCGGACGGCGTGGTGGGGCCTGGTGGACGTTTCGTCGGGATCGGCGTCGGCACCTACGAGCACGCGGAGTATCAGGCGCTTCCGTGTGCGGTGAGTGATGTGCGGCAGCTGGCAGATCTGCTGACGGGTTTCGAAGGTGCGCCGCTGGTCGACCCCACCCGCAACGAGGTGACGGACCACCTTGAGCTGCTGCCGAACTCACTGCCGGGCGGCGGATCACTGGTGTTGCTGTGGAGTGGTCACGGCAGGCCGCTGGAGCGGGATCTGCGGCTGATCACCACAGACAGCCCCGCACACCAGGGCGCCGGGATCTCGGCTGTCGAGGTGGTGCGGCAGGCGGCGCTGTCGGGCGCGGGCCAGTTGTTGTTCGTCTTCGATACCTGCTACGCGGGTGCGGCGGTGGCGTCGGCGGCCTCGGTGGCGGTGGCGTTGCTGCAGGCGGTGCCGTCGGAGGACGAGCAGGTGTGGGTGGGCGTGTTGGCCTCGTGCGCACCGACCCAGACGGCGCGCGACGGGGTGTTCGGGCAGCGGCTGCGTGCCCTGCTCCGGGACGGCCCCAGCGATCCCGATCAGCGGCGCCGCTGGTCGGCGCACAACGAGCAGATCTATGGCGACGACCTGTGCCGCGCGCTGCTCAAGGACTGGGGCGACGGGACACAGCAGCCGGGCTTCCACTCCAACGGTGCCGCGGAGTTCATGCTGCCCAACCCGCTGTTTGACGCGGGTGCTCCGGCCCAGGTGGTGGAGCACCTGCTGCTGGCCGCCCGCGGTGGCCCATCAGCGGATCACCGCTCGTGGTTCACCGGTCGGACCGCTGAGGTGAACCGGGTGGTGTCCTGGGTGACCTCGCGCGAGCGGGGGGTGCGGGTGGTCACCGGCTCGGCGGGTACTGGCAAGTCGGCGATCGTGGGCCGGGTGGTCAGCCTGTCTGATCCCGGGGAACGAGGACGCCTGAACGGGGGATGGAAGCACGACGACCCGGGGTTGGGGTCGGTGGTGGCCACTGTGCACGCCCGGGGGCTGACCACCGATCAGGTCGCTGAGCGGCTCGACGGCCAGTTGGTCGGCGGCAAGCTGCTGGCCCCGGCCGAGAGGGGCCGGCGCAACGCCGCGGAGCTGGTGGGGGCGCTGCAACGGGCGTTAGCCGGGGGCGCTGACCCGCCGGTGGTGGTCATCGATGGGCTGGATGAGGCTCGCGGGGAAGCTTTCACGGTGGCCGAGGATCTGCTGGTCCGGCTGGCCGGGCACGCGACGGTGATCGTGTCGACCCGGGATCTGCCTCGGGACGGGACCCCGCCGATGCTGGTCGAGGCACTGCGCCCGAGCGAGGTGCTCGACCTGGACGCGCCGGACGTGCTGGTCAGCGGCCGGCGGGCGCTGCACGACTATGTGACCGCCCGGCTGGCCACGGTGGATCCGCGGATGGACCCGGCCGCGGTCGCCGGCTACCTCAGCGACACCTGGTCTGGATCGGGAGACCGGCCCTTCCTGCTGGCCCGGCTGGTCACCGACCAGCTGCGCGCGGTGCCGGTGGACACCAGCGTGCGGGACTGGCAGCGGCTGGTCAGCCACTCCACTGAGCAGGCCTTCGATCTCGACCTGGCCCGCATCAGCTCGCCCGAGCACCGCCGGCAGGTCGACGCCACGACTGCTGCGAGCCTGGCCCGTGCCCTGCTGACCGCCCTCACCTGGGGGTATGGCGCCGGGTTGCCCGAGGAGGAGTGGCTGGTCGTGGCCGGTGTGCTGGCCGACCCCGGCCCGGTCACCCGCGAGGATGTCAGCTGGGTACTCGACGAGCTCGGCCGCTACGTGGTCCAGGACGGCGAAGCCGGCCTGGCCGTCTACCGGCTTGCCCACCAAAGCCTCGCCGACCACCTCCGCCCAGCCTTCCGTCCCAGCCAGCAGCAGCCCTTCGACCCCGCCGCCCTGCCCATGGCCCGTGCGTTGCTCGACCGGTACCGCGCCCTGATCGGGCGTGGTCTGCGCCCGGAAGCGCCCGCCTACCTGTGGCGCTACGTCTGGCGCCACGCCGCCATCGCCGGCCCGGTCGGGCTGGACGCCCTCCGCGACCTCGCCCGCACCGCACCAGCTCTGACCCCCGACGTCGCCCTCGC
>JBOHFU010000300.1:0-4928 GCA_050699675.1 Pseudonocardiaceae bacterium | reverse complement strand
GGCTCGGCGTTGTGCCACAGGGCGTCGGCGGCGATGCGATGCCGTTCGATGTGCTCGGCATCCAACAGCTGCGCGCCGCGGAACTGCCCGTCGGGGTCGTAGTGCATCGTCACGACGTCTCGGCCGTCGATCAGTGACCAGTCTCCGGGGGCGAGTTGCAGCTCGCGAGGCGGGGACTGCTCCGCCAGGTCCAGAATCCGGACCAGCTCACCGGCGGCGACGTTGTTGCGGTAGCCCCAGTCGCAGGCGTACCGCTCGTAGTCGGTGGGTGGGTCGTGGATAACGCGGACCTGTCGGCGTGGGCGGCCCTCGCTGGCGCACTGTCGACGGGACCCCCTACAAGGGCGTCACCGGTGTCGTAGCCGAGCATCGGGCAAGTCTCGCCTGCCTCGCAGGTGGTCCGAATACGGATCAAGGCCATGTCGGGTCCTCCGTGGGTTTGCGCTGGTGGTCCCACGATCATGGCCGCCCCTCCCCCTCGGTAGTCAAGGCTACTCGGCGTGCTATGCCGAATAGATCGTTGTAGTATACCGATTCTATCGGCATCGTTGCCTTCGCGCTGGTTGTCCCGAGTGGGGGAAGCCACCGCACCCGGCCCTGGGGCGCCGTCCGGTCACAGCACCACGGCGCCTTGGGGCCGGGCCAGGCAGCCCCAGGAAGGCACGTGCCATGAACAGCGACCCCGATGGCGTAGGCCATGGGCTGCTGTCCCGCTTCCATGACGGGTGCCGCTGCCCGTGGTGCAGCTCGGTGGCGCGGGAGCTCACCTGCTGATGTCAGGACTGCACCCAGCTGCGGGCCACCAGCCCATACGTCGAGCTTCGGAAGGGGCTGCCGAAGTGAGCCACGGGGAACGCGAGATCAAACTGGGGGGCCGTCCGCCGTCGCTCTGGGCGCGAGAGTGATCCGCAGTCACTCGACAGCCGCAAACGGGTCCGAATCGTCACGCTTGTCCCGCATCGAGACGACCATTTTTCTAATGTTAACGAGCTCGGGGCGAGCTACATAATAGCGCCCCCGCCTCTCCCCTCTGGGTGCGAGCAGATCGGCCTCCACCAACTGCCTCAGGTCACGACTGGCGGTCGCTTCGGTTATTTCGTCCGGTGCATATTCGAAGTAGGAGCGATAGGTCGCATTACGTACCCGGAGCCCGATCGTTGCATCGAAGAGCGCCATAATCGTTCGCTCAGGCAGCCGCCGCGTCGATACGAGCCTTTCAACCTCCGACCACATGCGCTCACTCTCATTCACTCGCCGCAACATGGTCCGCGCCTGTCTCAAGTGGGCCGTCAAAATGTACCGAATCCATGGTCGTGTGTCTCGTTCAGGCTGCCAGGACCCACCGCCCACCTGCGCCAAGGCATCGTAGTAGCTTCGGGTGTTGCGCCCCAGGTACTCCTCGATGCTCATGAACACTGGACTCAGGACCCCGTCTCGGGCGAGGACAAGGCTCTGCAGGCAGCGCGACATTCGCCCGTTTCCATCACGGAAAGGATGAATCATCGCGAGGTTCAGGTGAGCCATTCCCGCCTTAATGATCGGGCCGTGAGCCCCCGGCTCTTCGTTGAGGTTGACAACAAGTTCCTCAATAAGCAATGGCACTTGGACGATATCTGGCCCTTCGTGCACCACGTCACCATTCTCATCGTTACGAACGTAAATACTGCCTGCTCGCCAACGGCCTGGGCGATTTCTCGGAGAATAGCTCGTCATCATGAAGTGCAGTGACTTCAGTAACTGGGCGCTGTAGAGGAAGCCGCCCTCTTCTTCCGCCATTTGCAGCACGTAGGTCATTGCGCCTCGATAGCCGCGAAGGGCCAGACTGGTCTCTTGGTCGGCATCAAGCGGCTCCTCGCCTGCCGCGATGTCGACTGCGTCATCGAGTCCCGCCTCGAACCCCTCGATGCTGTTCGAACCTTGGATGGCCCTCGCGAGGGAGACACGTCGCAGCGAGCCCTCCCACCGGCGAGGCTCGTGTAGCTGGTGGCGAAGACCGGTCTTGAGTTCCTCGATGAGCCCAAGGACGTGAAGCTCGGCGTCTCCCAACTCAGGTGCGCTGAATATCATGTATGTAACTCAGTTGCTGTCATCCGCTATGTAGGTTAGCAACCGCCTCCATGTGTGATAATAACACGCACGGGGCATGATATAAACTACCTATCCCACATGCGCTCTACGACTGGGGGCGCGCCAGATCGACTGTCCTGACCGTAAGTACCGCCGCTGCGTCCGTGACTACGAGACCCTGCCCCCAACACCACGAAGCCATGGTCCACATAGCCATGACCATGTCCATGTCCCGCCGCCTCGCCCGCACCGGAGACTGGTAGACCGGAGTTTCCAGACGCGCTCTAACACTCCGTTAAGGCCGGGCCCCCACGATGCCGAACCGGTTACGCAGCGAGTCCAGCTCCCACACCCGACGACGAGCACGCCGGTCCATCATGAGGACCAGATCCCGGGCGATCGGGTCGTTACGGATCCGGGTCGGGGCGATCCGGTCTGCGGTGTCCAGATGTCGGATCGCCTCAGCGTCCCGGTCACCCTCAGCCTGCGCCCAGGATCGCGCGAGGTCGAAATGCAACGCCGCAATGCGATCCTTGCTGCCGAGGGTATCCAGGTCGATGGGCTCACGCTCGACGCGCTCGGCGACCGTCGGGCCTTGCCCGAGTTCCGCACCGATGGCCACCCGCCACACCTTGACGTTGGTGGGTCCGAAGTGCTGCTGCAACCCGTTGCACTCGCCGGTGAGCAGGGCGACTCGGGTGGCCTCGTCGAGGTGGTCGGCAGCGGCAGCAGCATCGCTGTCTCGGGCCGCGAAGTGGGCTCCCATAAGGTGCAGCAGCCCGAACGTCTCGGCACCGAGGGTGTCGCCGTCCCGAATCGTGGTTAACTGCTGCGCATCATCGAGTTCTCGGTCCAGCATCCGCACCGCGCGACGCCGGCCGCCAGTGCGCGCCACCGAGGGTGCCCGAGCGAACATAGCGAACGCCTCCAGCTCGGGCCGTTCGGCGATCTGGGCCGCGTCATAGGCGCGCTGTGCCGCCAGCTGTGCCAGATGCAGGTAGCCGAATGTGGTTGCTAGCACGAAAGCGTGATAAGCGGCCTGAGTGAGCAGCTCGGCCGCGCGCTGCCGCTCCCGACCATCGCTGGTAGCCAGGTGAACCTGCAACTCGATCAGCACATCATCGATGCTTTCGCCCGAGGACCGGTAGTTGGCGGCGTCCCGCAGCCTGGCAGCTGATTTCGCCCAGCCGTCGAGTGCGTCCAGCGGGCGCGGTCGAAGGTCGGGCACATCGTCAAGGGTCGCCTCGTTGAGCCCGCGCTCGATCTGAGTGACCGCCGTCTTGGCACGGGCGCTCTCCCGGTCCGGTGGGAGATAGGGCTGGCCGGTCAGGTCGGCCACCGAGCAGGCCAACGCATCCGCGAGGTCTTCGATCAGCCCACGCCGGTTGAACCCACGCAGGCCACGTTCCAGCATCGACAGATAGGCCCCGGTGATGCCGGCGAGTCCGGCCACCACTTCCAGGCTCAGCCCGCGACGGCGGCGGATCATCCGAACACGCGCGCCGATCGTGCGTGCGTCGCCAAGGTTCACCAAGTACCACTCCTCACCGGTTCCCCCACCGATGCCCCGGGCCGTCGCCCCGGGGTGGAACACCTCGGTGAGGAGGTGGCTCCAGGTTACTGGTCGTCCTCCCGGGATCTACCGGACGCTGGCGGTGATCGCCGCGACGCCCCGAACCCCCGATTCGCGATCTGGGGCAAACAAAGATCCCGATTGGGCCTCGCCGTGCTCGCCGGACTCGACTGCCAGCGACGTGCGCCAGATGCCCACATTGGTCGCCCGAATAACCCAGGTGGCGGGTCCTGCTGCGGGGTCAGCTGGGAAGCCGGCCGCCGCCTGCTCCGACCACTGCTCACGGTAGAAGTCGGCGCAGTCGTGTGCCGCGCCGCGGCGATCGGCTCATCACCCGGCCTCTGGAACTACTGTGAAAGTTCGTCGTCAGAGACGACGCCTAGGTGAGCTGTGGACCAAGGAGGGCGATCACCGTGGACCGCGACCCGTTCATGCCAGCCCGGCACCGATTCCCGATGAACTTGGTCATGCCCCGATGAGCGACGAGCCGCCCAGCCACCGACGGCCTTACGTGCTGCGCGGGGTGGCACCCCGACCGACCACCGGCCCTGGCGGGGTTGTGCAGGCCAAGCACCGGACCCCGGCCACCCAGCGGAAGATTCCGGAGAAGACGGGCCTGGACAACAAGATCGTCGACGACTCCTACACCGTCCCGGACGATTGAGCATGACCGTGGCCGAGCCTGTAATGCTTGTGGTCGGCGAAGCTGGCGACTGGTCGGCCGCCGAGGTCGGCAAACATCTGGACGCGCGCGGCATTCGCTGGGTGTTGCTCGACACCGCTGATTTCCCGCAACGAATGAGCCTGGACGCCCGTCTGGACGCCGGTCACGGCGGCTGGCAAGGCGAACTCGCCATCGACGGGCAGACGCTGGGGCTGGGCGAGGTCACGTCCGTGTACTACCGCAAGCCCCGCGACTTCGACTTGCCCGACGGGTTGTCCGGGCCGGAGCGCCGGTTCAGCCACGCTCAGGCCCGCGTCGGGCTGGGCGGGGTGCTGGCCAGCCTGCCTGTCCGGTGGCTCTCGCATCCCTCAACACTTGCGGATGCCGAGTACAAGCCCCGCCAACTGGCCCTGCTGCGGCAGGCGGGGTTGGCCACACCGCCGACCCTGGTCACCAACGACCCCGCAGCGGTGCGAGCCTTCGCCGCCGCGCATGGGGATCTGGTGGTCAAGCCGCTGGCCGAGCCGATCGTGTGGGAGGGCGGCGGCGAGTCGGTCGTGTTCACCCGGCGCGTGGCGGCCGAGGACCTCGACACCCTCGACGGCGTGGACACCACGGCCCATT
>JBOHFU010000299.1:0-4931 GCA_050699675.1 Pseudonocardiaceae bacterium | reverse complement strand
GCCTCACCGGCGGTGCCCTCGACCTCCTCGTGGCCCTCGTGACCGATCAGCAGGATGTCGTAGCCGTCGCGGGCGAACCGCTTGGCCTCCTGGTGCACCTTGGTCACCAGCGGGCAGGTGGCGTCGATGGTGCGCAGGCCGCGCGCAGCGGCCTGGTCGTGCACGGCTGGCGACACCCCGTGCGCGGAGAAGACCACGATGGCGCCGGCAGGCACCTCGTCGGCCTCCTCGACGAAGACGACCCCCCGGTCCTGCAAGGTTTCCACAACGTGCCGGTTGTGCACGATCTGCTTGCGCACGTACACCGGCGGCCCGTGCGCCTCGAGGGCCTTCTCGACGGTGACCACGGCGCGGTCGACCCCGGCGCAGTAGCCGCGGGGTTTGGCGAGCAGCACACGCTTGGTCATGCCCCTACCCTACGGGCGGCGTTGCCACGCAAGCCCGGGTAGGCACAGACCGGGTGACTGCGGCAGGCTTAACGATTATGAGTACCTTGCCGTTGCCCGTCCGGGTTGCCGTGGGCTTGGCGGTCACCGCCGTCGAACGGGCCCGCAAGCTCCCTGAGCAGCTCAGCGAACTACCTGTCACGGCGGCCAGCCGTGCCGTACAGGCCGCGATGCGGGTACAGCAGCGGGTCACCGAACTGGCTATCAAGGGCGACCAGGTGTGCGCGCTGTTTCAGCCGGTGGAGGACACCCCGCCGTGGGCCAGGTTCGATGAGGACGACGAACCCGGTTCGTCTGGTAGCAGGACCACCGCGAGCGAGTTCGGTAAAGCCACCGATGGCGCCGCGCTCGCTGCGGTAGTCCCTGGTCCCGGCGCTGGGCACGGCACCGCGGCGAGAGGGTCCGGCGAAGTCGACGAGGCCGATGTCGCCCGCGCCATGACACCCGGGTGCCAGCCCGCGACCAACACCCGGACCGGGGATACCAATGTGGCCCGGTCCGGGGGCACGCCGCCGGTGCTGCCCGAGTACGACGAGCTCTCGTTAGCCCAGCTACGCGGCAAGCTGCGCTCGCTGTCGCTGCCTGAGCTCACGGAACTGCTGGACTACGAGCACGTCCACCAGGACCGCGCGGCGTTCGTCACCATGCTGTCCAACCGGATCTCCACGGTCCGCTCCCACATGACCGAATCGCAGTGACCGATCCGGTCACCACGCCCGAGGATCCCTGGCCGGTCCGCACCGTCGCCCGCAAGATCGCAGCGTGGATCGACCGGCTGGGTGCCGTCTGGGTCGAAGGGCAGATCACCCAGCTGTCCGCCAGGGCGGGCAGCGGAACAGCTTTTCTCACGCTGCGCGACCCGGTGGCCGACGTGTCCCTCACCCTGACCGGCCCGGCTGCGCTGGTGCGTGACCGCCATCCGCCGCTGGCCGACGGCAGCCGGGTCGTGGTGCACGGCAAGCCGTCATTGCACCTGTCCCGCGGCACGCTGAGCCTGCGAGTCGACGAGATCCGGGCAGTCGGCATCGGCGAGCTGCTCGCCCGCATCGAGCGGCTCCGACGTCTGCTTGCCGCCGAAGGCCTGTTCGATCCCCGCCGCAAACGCCGGTTGCCCTTGCTGCCCGGCTGCGTCGGGCTGATCACTGGCCGGGCCAGCGCGGCCGAGCGCGACGTGCTCAGCAACGCCACAGCCCGCTGGCCCGCGGTGCGCTTCCGGGTGCAGAACGTGGCGGTGCAAGGCCCGCTCGCGGTCGGCCAGATCATCGACGCGCTCACCGTGCTGGACGCCGACCCGGCGGTGGACGTCATCGTGCTGGCCCGGGGCGGCGGCAGCGTGGAGGACCTGCTGCCGTTCTCCGACGAGGCGCTGTGCCGCGCGGTATCGGAGTGCGCAACCCCGGTGGTCTCGGCGGTCGGCCACGAGCCGGACACCCCGCTGGTGGACCACGTCGCGGACAAGCGCTGCTCCACCCCGACAGATGCCGGCAAGTGCGTGGTACCCGACGTCGCCGAGCAGACCATTGCACTGCAGCAGCTGCGCGACCGCTGCCGGCGTGCCCTGCATGGTTGGGTGGACCGGGAGCGGCGGCTTCTTGACGCGCTGCGCAGCCGTCCGGTGTGGGCCGACCCGATGCGTCCGCTGGACGAGCGCGGCCGGGTCGTGACCGACCTGCGCGCTCGGGCGGACCGGGCCGTGCTGGGTGGGCTGCGGGCGGCGCAGGAGCGCCTTGAGCACACAGCGGCACGCTTGACGACCCTCGGGCCGGCAGCCACCCTTGCGCGGGGCTACGCAGTGGTCCAGCGGGTGGATGGTCCAGCACACGGCCAGGTGCTCCGGTCTGTGGCCGACGCACCGGAGGGCACCGGGTTGCGGGTGCGGCTGTCCGACGGGGCCCTGCGCGCGGTGGTGACCGGTGGCCGATGATTGACGGCGTGAGCCGCAAGGACGATCCAGCCACGCTGGGCTACGAGGCCGCCCGGGACGAGCTGGCCGAGGTGGTGCGCGCGCTGGAGGCCGGTGGGCTGACCCTGGAGGACTCACTGGCGCTGTGGGAGCGTGGCGAGCAGCTCGCCGTAGCCTGCGAGCGACACCTCGCCGGCGCCCGAGAGCGGATCGAGTCCGTGATCACCGCTCGCGAACAGCGTGGTGCCGACTCACCACCGGTGGGGTGATCACCACCTTCACGGCCTGGGGAAGGCCAGCGACTCAGGTCGTAGGCGAAGTTGCCAGCGCTGCAACGGGCAGCTGAGCCGGCCACGGCGCAGGCAGTGCCAAGTGCGGCGACCGCCCGCTCCGGTCGATCGAGCCCGCCGTGATTTCTCCCGGGACCAGGCATCACCATGGGTTCGGCATCAAGGCTTCTACTGGAAATCGATGAGCGCATCATCACCACAGCCGAGACCGCAGCCATCGAAATCGGCCAGCGCGAACGGCTCAGTGTCGCGCGAGCACGGCTCTACCCGCAAGTCTCCCCTCGGAGACTCGATTTTCGGGTGAACTGAGATGGCGGTATGTCCTTCTACAGCCTCGCCCCGTGGATCGCGTCGTGCAAGCGCAGGGCGCGGCGAAGCGACGCCTCCCGGCTGACACGGAGCGGCGTAGCTCAGCGCGTGACGAGTGGGATACCAGGCCACGGACGCTCATCAGGCACAAGGAGCTGAACCACATCCGTCTGATCTCGGTGACTCGCGCCGAGCATGGCCCGTGGCTCGGCCGGACTCTTGCCGACCTGGTTGCAGACCGAGGCGGCCATCCTTCGGACGTGCTCGCTGACTGGGTTCTCGCGAATGATCTCAACCCAGGGATCGTCGGAGTAGGGGTCGCCAACGCCGACCCCGATGGCGTGGCCAGCCTCCTCACTCATCGGGCGACCGTTATCTCCAACAGTGACGCAGGTGCCCACGTCCAGATGATGTGCGCCGCTGGAGATTCCACCCTCCTGCTCACGCGGCACGTCCGCGAGCGTGGTGACATGGCGCTCGAAGCAGCGATACGGGCATTGACAGTTCGCCAAGCCAAGCTGCATGGCCTTCACCACCGTGGTCTGATCGCACCGGGCGCTGCCGCCGACCTGACCGTCTTCGATCTCGCCGAGCTGTCCTGGGAGCAGGAAGTCCTCCTGCATGACCTGCCCCAGGGGGCGGCGCGGCTTCGTCGACCACCGGGCGGCTACCGAGCCACCGTGGTAGGCGGCGTTATCGTACAGCTGGACGGCTGGCTCACCGGCCGGCGGGCTGGCGTCGTCCTTGACTCGAAGACTCTCGGTCACTGATCTGTCCACCGAAAGGATCGCGCCAACCACCGTGCTAACCTGCCGCCCGATATACTTACCAGACCCGGCCAGGGGGGACACCCAGATGCAGGAACGCACTCTCGTCATCATCAAGCCCGACGCCTGCAAGCGTAACCTGACAGGCGCAATCCTGGCGCGGTTTGAGCAACGCGGCTTGACACTGGAACAAATCCGGGTAAGCCACGACGAGCGCGAAATACTTGAAGACCACTATCCGCGGAACGAGGAATGGCTGTCCACGGTCGGCGGTAAGACGCTAGCCGACTACGACAAGCTCGGCATCTCCGCAAGGGATCGACTCGGCACCGACGACCCCGCCGAGATTGGGCGCACAGTACGTAAGTGGCTGGTTGAGTTCATGCTGAGCGGCCCAGTCGTACCTATGGTGCTCTCGGGTAATCGTGCAATCGAGACCGTCCGCAAGATCGTCGGGCACACGCTGCCGGTGATGGCCGCACCCGGTACCATCCGCGGTGACTACAGCTCTGACTCGGCAGACCTGGCAAACGACGAACTCCGACCGGTGCTCAATCTCGTCCACGCCTCCGGTGATCCTGACGAGGCCGCCCGGGAGATCAAGCTCTGGTTCCCTGAATCAAGCTCTGGTTCCCTGAGTTGGGATAGATGACCGTTAGCTGGACCCTCGAAGGTGAGCTGGTGAAGCTCGCCGCTACAGACTCGCTTACATCTGCGCTAGCCATTCTCGGAATGGCGGATCCCGGCGACGAGTTTTCCCTCCACACCATCCAGGACTGGTACCGATCCGGCGCGGAGACCTATTCCCTACGTTTCTCGGTGTCGAACCTGTTACGTCGATCAGAGTTCATGCTGAAAGCCTGCGTTGCCTACAGCGACAGACAGCCCCTCAAAGAGATTTTCGCCAATTGGCTATCCCGCCGCCACCTTATCGACGGTTTGGGTGTGAGCACACCGAGACTCCACGCGACCGGTAATGCGGTTCTCGTGGAAGAGTACATTCCTTATAGCCTCGTCGACGCCCTGGCAAGCGGCGCGCACCGCGAGGCTATCTTGCGCTCGATCGGCCGTACGACTGGCTTACTTGTCCACGGCCGTTTCAAGATCGCTCGTGGACTTGGCCCGGTTGGCTCTCCCTTCCCGCACCGACCGCTCCTGGGTTCCCGAACTCAACAGCAGAGTCGTCCGGGCCGTCCGGAACAGCTCTGCTGTTGAG
>JBOHFU010000298.1:0-4934 GCA_050699675.1 Pseudonocardiaceae bacterium | reverse complement strand
CGGTGCGCGCGCCGCTGCCCTGCACGGCCTGCGCGAACCACTTGGCGACGGTCTCGGTTTTCTTGGTCAACGGGCGGGAGAGCTTGATGTTCGGGTACTTGATCCTGGTCGGCAGCTGCCACACGAAACCGTTGTTGCCGCCCTCCTCGCGTTGCTCGATGACGACTTCGCAGCCCAACCCCTCACAGCTGTTGAATTCGCCTAGCTCCATCGAGTCGAGCTTCACCGCGAAACGCACGCTGACGGCAGGATCCTCCGTTCCTGGCCTGATGGGTGCACTGCCGTTTGCCATGGGTGCTCCTTAGTGCCGGAGGTCGAGGGAATGCCCGGCGCGTTCCCGGTCGAGCTGTAGCTCGGCTTTGAGGCGTCGGACGATCGGGTCGTACAGGCGGCGGACCAAGGTGTCTATCTCGGTCGGAGAGGTCGAACCGACGGGTGACGCGGGCGGGGTCCCCGCGGCTGGGCCGGTTGCTGTTGGTGCGCCGGTTGCTGTCGCTGGGTCGGTTTCTGTCGCTGCGCCGGTTGCCGCTGCGGGCTCGTCGTCCGCTCGCTGCACGACCAGCTCGGCGCTCACCTCCGGTGGGTTGCTCTCGGCCGCGACGGGTGCGGCGGGTGCGAACTGGACGAACTGCACGGGCTGTGTCGACGACGCCTGCTGGCTAACGCCTGGCGATGATCGGCTCACCGCGGGCACTCCCGTCACCTGACCCCCGACGGTCGAGCGGCGTTGGACAGCCGGCCATCGGGTCTGCTCGGCCGCTGGCGCTGGGACGGGTACGCCTACGGAATCGACGGTCGCGGCGTGGTCGGTGACGACAGGCTCGATGGGGCGGTCGCCGACCAAACCCACGACCGGGGGAGCCACGGTGGACATGTCCGTCGGTTCCCGCTGCGAAGGGGTGTCGACTGCGCGTTGGACGGCAAGACTCGGCTCGCCCGACCGTGCTGATGACCCAGCTGACGGACTCGGTCCCGCGGAACCGGATCCCGCCACGGGTGCGGTGGAGGGTGTCACTATCGAGGGAATCACCACCGACGCGATCGGCGGGGAGTCGGACACCAGCGGCGCCACCTCCAGCGGTTCCTCCTCGACCTGGACCCAACGTTGCACCGTGGACGGCCCGCCCCCCGCCGGAGCTGGCGTAGTCGGCAGCAGCGTCGCCGCGGTCGGCTCGGCCGAGGGCGACTCCACCGGGCCCGGCCCAGGCCACAGAGGGGTGTCGACCGCGCGCTGGACGGCAAGATCGGGCTCGGTCGACCGCATCGACGACCCAGCTGACGGACTCGGTCCCGCGGAACCGGATCCAGCCACGGGTGCGGTGGAGGGCGCCACCACCGAGGGAATCACCACCGACGCCATCGGCGGGGAGTCGGACACCAGCGGCGCCACCTCCAGCGGTTCCCCGTCGACCTGGACCCGACGTTGCACCGTGGACGGCCCGCCCCCCGCCGGAGCCGGCAACGGCGTCGCCGCGGTCGGCTCGGCCGAGGGCGACTCCACCGGACCCAGCTCAGGCCACAGGGGGGTGTCGACCGCGCGCTGGACGGCAAGACCCGGCACGGTCGACCGCGGTGGCAACCCAGCTGACGGACTCGGTTCCGCGGAACTGGATCCTGCCGTGGGTTTCGCGGAGGGAATCACCACCGACGCTATCGGTGGGGTGTCGGACACCAACGGCGCCACGTCCACCGGTTCGACTCCGGCCTCGATCCGACGTTGCACGGGGGACGGCTCAGCTCCCGCCGGAGCCGCCGCAGTCGCCAGAGGCATCACCGCAGTCGGCTCGGCCGAGGACGACCACACCGGACCTGAGCCTGGCTGCAGAGGGGTCTCGACTGCACGTTGGACAGACTGAGGCGACGGACTCGGTGCAGTGGAACGTGATCCCGCCGCAGGCTCGGCAGAGGGAATCACCACCGACGCAATCGGTGGGGTGTCGGACACCAACGGCGCCACGTCCACCGGTTCGACTCCGGCCTCGGCCTCGATCCGACGTTGCACGGGGGACGGCTCAGCTCCCGCCGGAGCCGCCGCAGTCGCCAGAGGCATCACCGCAGTCGGCTCGGCCGAGGGCGACCGCACCGGGCCTGAGCCTGGCTGCAGAGGGGTCTCGACTGCGCGTTGGACGGACTGAGGCGACGGACTCGGTGCTGTGGAAGGTGATCCTGCCGCAGGTTCGGCGGAGGGAATCACCACCGACGCTATCGATGGGGTGTCGGACACCAACGGCGCCACGTCCACCGGTTCGACTCCGGCCTCAGCCTCGATCCGACGTTGCACGGGGGACGGCTCAGCTCCCGTCGGAAGCGCAGCGGTCGGCAGGGGCGTCACCGCGGTCGGCTCGGCCGAAAGCGACCGCATTGGGCCCGGCTGCAGGAGGGTCTCGACTGCACGTTGGACAGACTGAGGCGACGGACTCGGTGCTGTGGAACGTGATCCCGCCGCGGGTTCGGCGGAGGGAACCGCCGTAGAGGGAATCACTACCGACGCCATCGGCGGGGAATCGGACACCAGTGGGGCCACGTCCATCGGATCGACATCGACCTCGGCTTGGCGTTGCACCGGGGTTTGATATGGCACCGGGGTTTGATATGGCACCGGGGTTTGATATGGCACCGGGGTTTGATATGGCACCGGGGTTTGATATGGCACCGTGGCGCTATCGGCCGACGGTGCACCTGCTGCGTCGGGAACCCGCTGCAGCGGCGCGCCCAGGCCAAGGCGACGCGCAGCGGGCAGATCCGGCCGGCTGCCGGGCCACGACACGGCGGAACCGGCGGATGCCTCTGGCAGTGGCTCGGTCCGTGCTGCGACGACCGACGGCAGCAGGGCTTCCGGCAGCGGGGCTTCGGGCGGCGACTCGCCGGCCGGCACAACGGGATCGGCGGCCGGCTCCTGACTGGCCTCGAGTTCGGCAGCGCGCCGCTGCACGGCGGGCAAGGCCAACCTCGGTGGGGGCGGCTCAATGCCCGCTGCGCTCACGAGGGTATGCCCCGTGAGCGGGTACACCGGGACGGCCGGTGGCGGAGTGAGTGCCGGATCGGTGGAGCTGATCGGCGCCGCCTCGGGCGCTGGCGTCGACGTCGCGACGCGCCGCTGCACGGCCGGCGGCTGCGGCCACCACCACGGCTGCGCCGGCGCGGGCAGCTCGCCGCGCGGGGAGGCCGTGGCGAGCCCGTCACTCACCCCAGCCGGCGCGTCCGGGGTCACGTAGTGGCCGAGAGTGCCGCCCTGCGACGGGTTGCGCCAGGAGACGAGGCCGTCGGGGAACCGGTCGGGAGCTGTGATCAGGTCAGGGGAGCTGACGACCCGCTGCACCGGCCGCATGGATGGCCAGTCGGGGCGTCGGGCCGGAGCGGGCACCGGCGGATCCGGTGCGTCTGTGCGCCGCCGGAACAGGTCCCGCAGCTTCACCGCTCACCGTCCCGTCGTCAGCCGCTGGTTGATCCGGTCGATCTCCTCGACGAAGCGGTGCCGGTCAGGATGCTCGAGGTCGAGAATCTCGCCGAGGGGCCAGTGGAAGTGATAGGCGACGTACGAGACCTCCTCGAGCAGGCGCTCGGTCTCGTACGTCACGATTCCCCCGGTGGTGATTCCCTCAGTGCGCCGCCGGCAAGGTCGATGTCGAAGTCGTGCCGGCAGGACGGGCAGGTCACCGCCGCGCGGGTGTGTCCCTCCGCGTTGACCCGCTTGTAGAGGTCCTGGAGGAACGCCAGGTCCGAGGCGAAAAAGTCCTCGACCATACCGGCGTGGATGTCCTCGATCGTGCCGAGCCGGGTGATGACTCGGGCGAGTAGCACCACTGAGAGGTAGGCCGGATTCTCCCGCACCCGGTCGTCGCGCAGCGGCACCAGCTCGTCGCGTGCCGTGGCAAGACGCATGACGCCGCTGCGATGAACGGTGCCCGATTCGTCGACGTATCCCCGCGGCAGCACGAACGGGAACTCCGTGCGCAACAGCTGCCGCTCCGCCGAATGACTGTGCAGTTCGCTGCGGTCGACCGATTCGACCGCAGCGATCACCCGGCGCATCATCCGTCTGGATCCAGCGACTCGTAGGTGACCACGAGCTTCTCGGTGAGCACGCTTGTGTCGCCGGCCTTCATGGTGCCGATCTCCAGGGACTTCGGCCAGCAATTGGTGAGCTTGTAACGCTTGAGGGCTACACCCTCGTAGTCGAAGACGGTGACCGCGCCATTCTTGCGCGCGGCTGTCATCTTGCCGAAGCGGCTGTCCTTGATCCATTTCTCAAAGCTGGTGTCGTCGGTCAGGCCACGAGTGAAGGTGACCTCGCCCGCCTTGAATCGGCCGGGCAGATTCTTGATCGAGTACTTGCCGTCTTGAGACATGTTCTGCTTGAGCTGGATGACCTCCTGCTCCATTTTGAGCCCGGATACCTCCTGGATCTGCTTGATCTGCACACCGTCAATCTCGAGGCCGAAGGAGTGGCCCACGGCCTTGTCTAGGTCCGGAAGCGGCATGTTCGCCTACCTTTTCTGGATCGAGGAGCAACTATTCGTTGACCAAGCTGGTGCCGCCGGAGAACTGGGACAGCCTGAAGATCACGAACTCGGCGGGCTTGACCGGGGCGACCCCGATCTCACAGACGACCTGGCCGATGTCGATGCCCTCGGCGGGGTTGGTCTCGCGGTCGCACTTGACGTAGAACGCCTCGTCGGGGGTGAGCCCGAACAGGGCGCCCTTGCGCCATTCGTTGATGAGGAACGCGCTGATCGTGCGCCTGATCCGGGCCCACAGCGCGTCGTCGTTCGGTTCGAAGACCACCCACTGGGTACCCTCCAGGATCGATTCCTCGAGGTAGTTGAACAGCCGGCGCACGTTGAGGTAGCGCCATGCCGGATCGGAGGAGATGGTGCGCGCCCCCCAGATCCGGATACCCCGGCCGGAGAATGCCCGGATGCAGTTGATGCCGA
>JBOHFU010000297.1:0-4941 GCA_050699675.1 Pseudonocardiaceae bacterium | reverse complement strand
GCCGGCCGCGGCGCGCATCGGCGCCGTCTTCCACAGTGTGGTGTTCGCCGGCTGGTCCGAGGAGCAGTTGCAGGCGATGCCCGACGAGCACATCGATCCAGAGCTGCGCGCCCAACTCGTCGCCGCCCAACAGAAGTTCGCGCCGCCGGGAAACGTGCTGCCCCCCGCCGCGCTGCACCGCTTCATCCGGTGGTGGGGCCAGCTGCACGGCTTGATCACATTGGAGCTGTTCGGCCACCTGCACTGGCTAACCCAGGACGCCGGCAACCTCTACCAGGCAGCAATCTTGCAGCTAGCCGACGAGATCGAGTCGATCTCGCCAACCGTCAACATGCACCGCAGTCTGGATGCAAACTGCGGTAAATGAGGCTGGATTTAGCGCGTTCCGCATCCAGACTGCGGTATGGAGCGGGCGGTGCCGCCACGCCGGTGCCCCGTTACGTCATGTCGTTCTCACCGGTCTGGTTCTAAGGTCGATGGTCTGTCATTGGGGGTGCAGTGAATCGATCTCGACTGCTGGCGGGCGTGCTGGTGGCCCTGGTGTTGGTCGTGGCGGCCTGCGCGAGCACAGCACCGCCGCTCGGATCAGGGTTGCTGCTACCCGGATACGACCGCGGCGTGCGAGCGCAGGACGACCTCTTCCGGTTCGCGAACGGCGAGTGGCTGCACACCACCGAGATCCCACCCGACCGATCCCAGTACGGGTCATTCGTCGCGCTTGCCGACCAGTCCGAGAAGAACCTGCGAGCGATCGTCGAGGAGAGCGCGGCTCGCCGCGGCGCAGCCGGCTCGCCAGATCAGCAGATCGGCGACTTCTACACCAGCTTCATGGACACCGCGCGGCTCGACGCCCTCGAAGCCGACCCACTGAAGGATTCGTTCGACCGCATCGACGCACTCGCCACCCACGCGGACCTCGCCCGGTACTTCGGCGAAAGCGCTACGACGGGCGTCCCCAGCCCGCTGGCGCTGTCCATCAACCAGGACGCCAAGAACGCATCAGCCTACGTACCGGAAGTGTGGCAAAGCGGGCTCACCATGCCCGACCGGGACTACTACCTGAAGTCAGATCCGCAGTTCGTGACGATCCGCGACCAGTTGCGAGCCTACGCCGCCCGTGTCCTGGGTCTGGCCGGCATCGCCGATCCGGACGGCGCAGCCGGCCGCGTGCTCGCCCTGGAGAACCGCCTCGCCGAGGTCCAATGGACCGCCGCGCAGAACCGCGACGCGACGGCGACCTACAACAAATACACCATCGCCGATGCCACTGCGCAGGCACCAGGGCTGGAGTGGAGAACCTATCTCGACGCGGCCGGTGTGCACACACCTGACTTCGTCGTCGCGCAGCCCAGCTACTTCACTGCGCTGGGCGCCGCACTGACCACCGTGCCCTTGGCGGACTGGAAGCCGTACCTGAAATTCAAGCTCCTCGACGACTTCGCCCCCTACCTCAGTGATGCCTTCGTCACAGCGCGCTTCGATTTCCGCAGCCGTGCGCTGGCCGGGCAGCCAGAGATGCGCCCCCGCTGGAAGCGGGGCGTCGCCGCGGTCAACGGCGCGATGGGTGATCTGCTCGGCCAGCGATACGTGCAACGGTACTTCCCGCCGGAAGCCAAGCAGCGGATGGACGCCCTGGTCAGCAAGCTGATCGACGCGTTCCGCTCGTCCATCGACGGGCTGGACTGGATGAGCGACACCACCAAAGCCGAGGCCAGGGACAAGCTCAGCAAGCTCGCCGTGAAGATCGGCTATCCGGACAAGTGGAAGGACTACTCGAAGCTGAAGATCGCCCGCGACGACCTGGTGGGCAACCTGCTGCGTTCAGCCCAGCTCGAGCACCAGCGGGATCTTGACCGGCTCGGCGAGCCGGTGGACCGCGACGAGTGGTTCACGACACCGCAAACGGTCAACGCCTTCTACCACCCGTTGCGCAACGAGATCGTGTTCCCGGCCGCGATGCTGCAGCCGCCGTTCTTCGACGCGAACGCCGACGACGCCGTCAACTACGGCGCCATCGGCGGGATCATCGGTCACGAAATCAGCCACGCGTTCGACGACCAGGGTCGCAAGTACGACGGGACGGGCAACCTCCGCGACTGGTGGACGCCGCAGGACGTGCAGCGCTTCACCGAACGGACCGCCGCCCTGACCGCGCAGTATTCGGCCTACCAGCCACTGCCTGGTGAACACATCAACGGCGAGCTCACGCTGGGCGAGAACATCGCCGACCTGTCTGGTCTTGCGATGGCGCTGCGCGCGTACCGGTTGTCGCTCGGCGGCCGGCCGGCAGCCGTGATGGACGGCTTCACCGGCGAGCAACGCTTCTTCCTAGGGTGGGCGCAGGCCTGGCGTGGCGAGACCCGGGACAAGGCACTGCGCTCGCAGCTGTTGAGCGATCCACACAGCCCCAATGAGTTCCGCATCAACGGCGTCGTCAGCAACCTGCCGGAATACTACGCCGCCTTCAACGTGAAGGAAGGCGACAAGCTGTTCCGCCCACCCGACCAACGTGTCAAGGTCTGGTGACCGTGCGCGTGGCTACTGATGGTGGTCGACGAGTACTCGCTGCGCGATATCCGTGAGGGGGAGGCTCGCGGTCAGTCGGTAGCCGCCCTTGTGATGAGGTCCTGCGTCCAGGCGTCCACCGACCGCGTGGGCCCGCTCGTTCAGGCCCACCAGGCCCCGGCCGACGGAGAGCGCCTGCCCTCGGCGCGCCTCCGCCGGGTTGGTGTCGTTGTCGATCTGGATGAGCAGGTTCTCGTCTTCCCAGATGAGCCGCAGCTGCGCCTTGGCATCCTTGCCGGCGTGTTTGAGGACGTTGGTCAGGCCTTCCTGCACGATCCGGTACGCGGCCAGATCTACACTCGGGTCCAGATCGCGTGGTATGCCCTCAACGTGGTCGGTGACCGGCATTCCGGTGGCTCGTAGTGAGGTGAGGAGCAGGGTCAGATTCTCCAGCCCGGGTTGCGGCCCGAGTTCGCCGATGCCCGCGGCGTGGTGAGCGGGGGCGCCGGCCTCCAGCACTCCGAGGAGGCGTCGTAACTCAGCCATCGCCTGTTTACCGGTGTTCTCGATGTGCGCCAGCGACTGTGTGACCTGGGCGAAGTTGGTATCGGCGACTCGGGCCGCCCCGGCGGCCTGCAAGACCATCACAGTCACCGAGTGGGAGACGATGTCGTGTAGCTCTCGGGCGATTCTCCTGCGCTCCGAGGCCACCGCTTCCCGGGTCGTCTCCCGCTCGCCTTCTAGCTGCTGGACATGCCGCCGGCTGGCCCGCGTCACACGGCCCGCGCCCCACGCCGCGGCAGTCACGAGGACAAGGAATATCGCATTGGGGATGAATGAACTGATTGCTCCAGCAAGGGTAGGGTGAACCTTGAACGCCACGGCGGCGGCGAGCCCGTTGGGAATGAAAGACGCCAGCAGTGCCAGCTGGGAAATTATCCTACCGCGTTGGACAGCAACCGCGTACAGGGCAACCGGAATTCCTACGGCAGGGGTGTAATGGATCATGAACGGCCAGGCGGCCACAGTGAGCACCCATTGCGTAGCGAAGATGGCCACTGGCGCCCTGTCTCGCCAGACTAGAGCTAGAAGTCCCGCCAGCCCGTATAGCCACATGAGGGGCAACCATGGATTGGCCGCCACATGGGCTAACTCGCGCCATGAGGAAAAAAGGAAACAGTTGAAAATAAACGCCGTCGGAAGCAGGAGCGCATCCCATTTCACTGACGGTGGGATGTGGACACTCCTGGGTATCCAACCCGGAATTTTCATTGGGTTTCCTTACTACGGCAGGTAGCCAGCGGTACGCCCAGCCCCGGCGGCGGCTAGTTTCCCGTTACGGTCTTCAGCATCGAGGCACTGCCGCCTAGTCAGTTCAGCGACACACAGGAGGATAGATCAGACACAGAAACCGGGATATTTGCCCTCGCAGAGAGACACAGGAGGACCCGAGGTCGATGAGACATGATTGTTCATGGACGCTGGTGCTGCTGTCGCAACAGGAGCGCCCACAAGGGCGAACACAGTGGCCAGAAAAAACGTCGCGACCACCGTCACAGCACGCTTGTGCAATAACTTCACACAAGCGCTTCGCGGTCTCTCACCCGCATGAACTGTCTCAGGAATACTCATCGTGTTCTCCTCCTCGGTGTCAGCACATGTCCGGCGCCACCAGTCAATCCGCGATCAGCGATGATCGTAACAGCAACCGGGAAATTTGCCGTCACAGTAGGAATACCCGGCGGATGAGACATGATTGTTCATGGACGCTGGTGCTGCGGTCGCAACAGGCGCGCCCACAAGGGCGAACACAGTGGCCAGAAAAAACGTCGCGACCACCGTCACAGCACGCTTGTGCCATGACTTCACACGAGCGCTTCGCGGTGTCGCATACGCACGAAGTGTCTCAGGAATTCTCATTGTCTTCATCTCCTCGGTGCCAGCGTATGCCAGACGTGCCAGTCAATCCGCTGTCAGCTTGACACGAAACAGCAACCCGGGTAATGGCCACCACAGCTCCCGTCGGATGACGCGTTATTGTTCATGGACACTGGTGCTGCGGTCGCAACAGGCGCGCCCACAAGGGCGAACACAGTGGCCAGAAAAAACGTTGCGACCACCGTCACAGCACGCTTGTGCCATGACTTCACACAAGCGCTTCGCGGCGTCTCGCCTATATCAAGCGTCTCAGGAATACTCATCGTGCTCTCTCCTCGGCATCAGTGCACATCAGGTGCCACCAGTCGATCCACTATCAAGCGTTCCACGTATCTCGACTGGATGCAACGCCTCAGGGAAGATTAGATGTCGTTTCCGCTGGTGGGCCGGACACAATCATCCCACAGATGTAGAAAAAACTCCCGGACTACTTCATCTAATGTAGGAGGACTACATGCCCTGGGGTACCTGGAAGATAATCCGTGGAAACGACGACCG
>JBOHFU010000296.1:0-4950 GCA_050699675.1 Pseudonocardiaceae bacterium | reverse complement strand
GCGATCTCGGCGGGCCGGGCCCACAGCCGGATCGACCCGCCGTGGGTGCCCAGCAGCTCCACGTCGACCAGGCGCAGGCCGCCTGCGGCGAGCGCCCGCGTCGCGGTGCCGACCGTGTAGTACTGGAAGTGCTCGTGGTAGATGGTGTCGAACTGGGTGTTGTGGACCAGGGTAAGCAGGTGTTGCACCTCGATGGACACCCAGCCATCGTCGGCGACCAGCTCCCGCAGGCCCCTGGTGAACCCGACAATGTCGGGGATGTGCGCGTAGACGTTGTTCGCCACGACCAGGTCGGCAGGGCCGTGATCGGTCCGCACCGCCCACCCCGTCTGCGGGGACAGGAACGCGGTCAGCGTCGGCACGCCTTTGGCGCGGGCGGCTTCGCCGACGTTCACCGAGGGCTCGATGCCCAGGCAGCGGATGCCTCTGGCCACGACGTGCTGGAGCAGGTAGCCGTCGTTGCTGGCGACCTCGACGACGAACTGGTCCGGGCGCAACCCGATGCGCTGCGTGGCGTCGGCCACGAACCGCTCGGCGTGGGCCACCCAGGAGTCGGAGAAGGAGGAGAAGTAGGCGTACTCGGTGAAGGTGTCCTCGGGGGTGATCAGTGCGGGCAGCTGCGCGAGCAGGCAGTCCGCACACACCCGGACGTGCAGCGGGTAGGTGGGCTCGGGGTCATCGAGCTGTTCGGCGGTGAGGAATCGCTCGCAGGGCGGAGTCGCCCCCAGGTCCACGAAAGTCTGTAACTGGGCCGATCCGCAGAGCCGGCAGGACAACGGCGCGACGACGTTTCGGGACTGCTGCTTGCGCGGTTCAGTACGCACCTTTGCCCCCCAGTACCGCGCCGATCGTCTTCCAGATGATCAAGATGTCCAGCGCCAGGGACCAGTTCTCCACGTAGCGCAGATCGAGTCGGACCGATTCTTCCCAGGACAGGTCGCTGCGACCGCTGATCTGCCACAGCCCGGTCATTCCCGGCTTCACGAGCAGCTTGCGCTGCGCATCGCGGCAGTAACTGGCGACCTCCTCGGGCAGCGGCGGCCGCGGGCCCACCAGCGACATCGACCCGGTCAGCACGTTGAACAGCTGGGGCAACTCATCGAGTGAGTATTTGCGCAGCAACGCGCCGACTCTGGTCACCCGCGGGTCCTGGCGTAGCTTGAACAGCGGACCAGATCCCTGATGGTCATCCGCGAATTCGGGCCGGCGCTGATCGGCGTTCACCACCATGGACCGGAACTTGATCATCGGAAAGAGCTTGCCGTGTTTGCCGACTCGGAACTGGCGGTAGAAGACCGGCCCGCCGTCGCTGCACACCGCGATCCCCAGAGCGATCATCACTGGCGCGATCAGCAGCACCAGCAGGCCGGCCGCCAGCCGGTCACCCACCTCTTTGATCAGCCGTGGTACCCCGGTGAACGCGGGCTTGGTAAGCCGCAGCAGCGGTAGGCCATCCACCGCGGCGACGTGCAGCCGCGGGCCGGCGACCTCCATCAGGCCGGGATCCACCACCAGCTCGGCACCCGTGGCCTCCAGGTCCCAGGCCAGATGGTGCAACCGCCGCGAGGTCCAACCCGGTGTGTGGGCGACCGAGACCACGCGGTGGCGGCCGCTGCCCGCGACATCCGCCACCGAGTCCAAGTCGCCGACAACAGGCACGTCGAGGATGCTGCGGCCGCCGTCGGTGCCGGTGCCGGTGGGGGTGCAGGCGGCCGTTACCGTCCACCCATTGTGGGCCGCCCGCCGGGTGTACGCGATGAGCTTGGCCACCGCGTCCTCGGTGCCGACCGCGAGGACTTCGTGCATGCATGCACCGTTGCGGCGACGCCGGTGCAACACTGTGCGCAGAGCGAGGCGACCGCCCGCAGCAAGGACTAATGCCACCGGGATCACGCCGAATACGTATGGTCGCACCGCGGGAAGCTTCAACGCGAGGCCGACCAGTCCGATCACCACAGCAACCGTGACCAGAGCACGCAGCAGCCGGCTGAACTCCTCGGAGCCTTGCCCCAGCACCGACGGATCCCAGGCCCGGATGAAACCGAGGGCGACGCCAGTCAACGCCATGAGCCCCACAGCGAGCGTGAAGGGTAGGCCATCGATCCCGGCCGCCTCGCCCCACCACCGGTGCAGCCCGAGTGATACAGCCATTGCCGTCAGGTCCGCAACGGCCACCGATTGGGCGTATCGGATCTCCCAGAGTGGTCGCCCGGCCGCGTTGCGTAGTAACCTGGTGGCCCCGAGATCCGCATTATCGACCGACGGTGGAGCGCTCCGCAGTGAATTCGCCTCAACGGGCTGCATCACGTTTTCAGCCGATCCGCCGACCTCGATGTTCATCTCCTGCCACCACACCTGAAGCTCATGGCCCATCGCCTACATTCGTTCGCACACAAATGGGGGTACGGTAAGTGACGCCATGCTCGGTTCAGCAGGTAATCCGCCGAGTGGCTCTGCTGGGGAAATCGGACTCGGCATCGGTAACGTTACGGCCGACGCGAGATGAACTCGTGCGATGGTCTTGGTGATCAGCAGCACGAGCGAGGACCGGTCGCCACTGTGGTTCGCCGCGCCGCTGCCCGCGGTCGATGCAGCGGCGGATGGTCCGGGCGCGGATGGGCATGCCGGGTGATCCTGCGCGGCCGCCGGGATGGGGCTATCGTCGGCTTCCAGCCACCCACCCTGGAGCTCCGATGAGCACGATCGCAGTGATCGGACTCGGGATCCTCGCCTGGGTCCTGCTGGCCATCCCGCTTGCTCTATTCGTGGCGCGGATGATCAGGCTGCGGGACCGGCAGCGTCCCGACGGCACCGAGCCGGGGGCACCGGCCCAGGGTACGTCGACCCAGGGTACGTCGACTGACTGCGCGGGGGCGATACGCAGGCCGCCCGGGTGGCGTCCGCGCAACAAGACCTGACGGGGGGCCCACTCAGGTCGTCGACGACCAACACCTCAGCATCGGCGTCGACGAGCGCGCCCACGATGTTCGAACCGATGAAGCCGGCCCTCCCCGGTCACTACCGCCCGTATGTTTTCACGCTAAGGCACGAAGAAGGCAACCCGCCCAGGCCCCAACGGGGAGACGTAACTCAAGACTTCCACCTGGTAGTGCCTTGCTGAGCCTGGATCCCCGGCGATGGGATTGCAGTCCCGCTAGACTCGGGAAGTGTCGTCAATGAGTCTTCTATGAGCCTGGTCCGCGCTGGCCAGCAGCGGAGTTGGCACCCGTTTCATCGCCAGGATGATCGCCCCGGGGGAGGTCGGGTGGACATCGCGCCAATGATGCACCCGGGCTCGCGCCGTACTTCGCAAGGCTTCCGTTGGATGGTTCTGGCCGCGATCATCATACTCGTGCTGACCAGCTCAGATGTCAAGGCGGTAGATATGAGATGGCCCGGCTGGGGCTTCACTCACACAGAGTTCAGTGCGGATTACGGCAGCGCGGAGGCCGTCGCCGCGGTCCAGCGGGCCTTAGCCAGCCAGCCCATGGTGCAGAACCAGCACATCATGGGCTGGGGGGCAGAAAACCCTGAACCCGAACCGGGCGTCTACCGCTTCGGCAGTCTGGACCACCGCATCAACTTTATCTGGAAGGCGGGCGGAACCCCTGTCATCACACTCTGTTGCGCGCCGGATTGGATGAAGGGCGGAACCTCCGGGAAAACCAACTGGAACCGGATTACCGCGGCGCCTCTTCCGGAACATCACGCCGACTTCGCAGCCCTGAGCGCGGTGATCGCGCGTCGCTATCCGGACGTACGACACTTCATGGTGTGGAACGAGTTCAAGGGGTTCTTCGATGAGGAGAATAACCGCTGGGACGCCGAGGCCTACACTAATCTCTACAACGAAGTTTATGAGGCGGTGAAGGCGGTGAACCCCCTCAACCGCGTCGGCGGACCGTACATCGACATGGCGAGCCCTCCGTCGGGCACGACGGGACATGCCTCGTCGCTGCGCGGCCCATGGGGCAGCGTGGACCAGAGGGCTCTGGACGCCTTCAACTACTGGCTTGCGCACAAGCGCGGCGCCGACTTCGTGGTTATCGACGGGCATACCACGGAGGGCGAAGGTGGAGTCGACGAGTTCGCTGCCTTGGAGAAATTGTCCGCTGTCGGCCGGTGGATACGGGCACGGACGGAGTTACCGCTGTGGTGGGCGGAGTGGTACGTCGAGCCAGCCGACTCCGGTTGGTCACTCCAGCAGCAGACGGCTGTCCGCACCGCGGCCATGATCGAGATGGCGAAGAGTGGCGTGAACACGGCGCTGTACTGGCACCCTTCGCCCAGTGACGCGGACTGCGCTACCTGCCTCTGGACCGATACCGAGTCCAAGGATGGCGGCCGGTCCCTCCCATTCCTCAGTGTCCTACAGAACTTCGCCCTATGGTTCCCGCCCGGTACCCATCTGGAGGAGATCCCATCTCCCGCGACAGTACGTGTGCTCGCGCAGCCACGTATGCTCGTGGTTGTCAACACGCTGAGTTCGCCGGTGACTGTGTCGATTGACGGCCGGGACATGCGTCTCGCCCCCTATGAGACCCAATGGAGATCAAGAGGCCAGCAGCACTAGCCGCTCCACGACCACCAGGGCGAGCCCGGTGAGCAGCGGGACCGCAGCGAAGGTCAGCGGACGCAGACGCCGGTGCTCGTCCGGGGTCAGCCGAAACCGCCACAGCTCACGCCCCATCAAGACGACGAGCAGTAATGCGACGAAGACCACACCGACGGGTGTCCAGGGCGTGACACCGATCCCCCTGCCAGTTGCGGGCACCGGCTGCTGCGGTGGTTCCATACGCTCCGACACGCGGAGGGTGTAGACAACGGCGCTAGGAGTCTCCTTTACCACCCGCAACTCAGGGGTGCCCGCCAGCCGGGCCCGAAACCGGTCGCCCCACCCCGGTGGGTAGCCCCCGCCCAGCTCGAGATAGGCATCCTGACTGCGTGTGG
>JBOHFU010000295.1:0-4997 GCA_050699675.1 Pseudonocardiaceae bacterium | reverse complement strand
AAAGTCCTCAGAAAATATGTTCCGACCGCTGACGAACTCAACGACAAGATCCAGTACATCGTGGACGGGACCCTGCTTCCATGCTGGTCATGGGCCTCGCACCCGGAGCTGTACTCGGGCAAACACACTGCGCCACGCAGGCGCCCTGTTATATACCCGACGCAGTCGGGAGGAATTGGAGGAATATTCCTGGGTCTGATGCCTAACCTGGCGCCGAAAGGTCAAGGGGACAACAGCATGGCAGGAAACCAGCGGTCGTGTCCAGGCGTATGGAACGAGGTGCTGGGGGACCCGCGCGATATGGTGAACGGCTGGATTGCTTGATACTCCAATCTCCAGCGGCGAAAGCCCGGCGCCCACCGGAAAGACGCCTGAAACCGGTGCCATCCCCTGCGTTGGCGTCTTGTGTTAGCCGACGCAACCTCCGGAGGATGGAGCGATATTTAGTGAAGATATTCAAGGAGATGAGTGGAGCACCTAAGTCGCGCTCGGACGTACAACAGGGACGAACGTGGGATCACCCAAGGGGCGCGAGTCCGAGGGTGACGGAGTTCCCATAGTAGTCGTGGGAGTAACGCCCCACCAAGGAGTCCGGGAAAGCCGGAATCAGGGCGAAGGGGAACAGGTGATCGGACACATCAAGACCGGGAGGTATGCGTAATGCAGAGCGCTGAAACGGTGCTGAGTGTCCTCCGCGAACGCGGCGGGCGTGGCCTGCCGTGCGACGAGTTGTATCGACAGATGTTCAACCCGCAGTTGTATCTGCTGGCCTACGGGCGCATCTACTCCAACCAGGGGGCGATGACGCCTGGGGCCACAGAGGAAACCGTGGACGGCATGTCCAGGGGAAAGATCGACCGTATCATCGAAGCGATGCGCCACGAGCGCTACCGGTTCAGCCCCGCTCGACGGACCTACATCCCGAAAAAGAATGGGAAGATGCGTCCGCTTGGCATGCCGACCTGGTCGGACAAGCTGGTCGGTGAGGTGGTGCGCCTCCTGTTGGAGGCGTACTACGAGCCGGCCTTTTCCGATCGCTCCCATGGGTTCCGTCCTGGCAGGGGATGCCATACCGCGTTACGCGAGGTGGCCATCACCTGGACTGGGACGACCTGGTTCGTTGAGGGAGACGTCACCGACTGCTTCGGATCTTTGGACCACGAGGTCATGATCACGACGCTGGCGGAGAAGATCCACGACAACCGGTTCCTCGGCCTAATCCACCAGATGCTCACGGCCGGATACCTGGAGGATTGGGAATACAACGCCACGCTCTCCGGCGCGCCGCAGGGCGGGGTCGCCTCCCCAATCCTCGCCAACATCTACCTGCACAAGTTGGATGTCTTTGTTGAGACGGTTCTGATCCCGGAGTACACTCGAGGAGAACGCAGGGCTCGTAACCCTGCCTATCAGAAAGTGGTGAAGGCGCTCGCGCAGGCCCGCAAACGCGGTGACCGCACCCTGGTGCGAGAGCTGCGCAAGCGGCTACACAGTCTGCCCAGTGGGGATCCGAACGATCCCGGCTACCGGCGGCTGCGGTATGCAAGGTACGCCGACTTATGTCGAATTCGACATAAGTCGGCTTATGTGGACCGTCGGATTATGTTGAGGTGTGGCTGGTATGCCTGGTGGTGGCGTGGGCTGTCTGTGTTGAGTTGGCATAATCAGCGTCTTGATCTGAGGGGCTTTTCTGTCTGGATGGGTGTCGGACTCCAGATGGGAGAAGATCATGGATCACGGTTGCGGTGTCGTGCGTGGGCCGTTGGCGCCGTACGAGGTGGCGTTGCGCGTGGAGCTCGCGCGGAGCGGCTATGCCGAGTCGTCGGCGAGAGATGTCGTGCGGGCGATGGCTCGGCTGAGCAGGTGGTTGGAGGGAACTGGCCGGACGGCGGCGGATTTGATGCCGCTGGTGGTGGAGGAGTTCCTGGGGCTTCGGCGGGTGCGCTGCGCCAGCGAGTTGGTGGCCCGCAGGGGCTTGGGAGCGGTGCTGCGGTTCCTGCGCGGTGTCGGAGTCGCCCCTGATCCCAGCAAGGTGGATGGCTCTGGCCCGGCGGCGATCCTGTTGGGCCGGTATCGCGCTTGGCTGGTTGGGGAGCGTTGCCTGGCCGCTGAGTCGGTGCGCTGCTATTGCAGCCAAGCCAAGAAGTTCCTGGCGTGGCTGCCCGATCCGCTGGCCGAGTCACTGTCGCGGTTGGACGCCGGGATGGTCACCGCGTTCGTCGTCGATCAGACCGGCGCGGCCGGCAGTGTGTGGTCGGCCAAGGCGTTGGTGACAGCGTTGCGGTCGCTGCTGCGGTTTCTGCACGTGGATGGCGTGGTTCCGGGTCCGCTGGTCGGCGCGGTCCCGGCTGTCGCTGGCTGGCGGCTGGCTGGGTTGCCGCGTGGCCTGGAGCGCGGCCAGGTCGCGGCTGTGCTGGCCGGCCCGGACGCCTCCACGGCGGTCGGCTTGCGTGACCGCGCGGTGCTGATCGTCCTGGCCCGGCTCGGGCTGCGCGGAGCCGAGGCCGCCACGCTCGAGCTGGCCGATGTGGACTGGCGCCGCGGTGAGATCGTCGTGCGGGGCAAGGGATCCCGGGTAGAGCGGGTCCCACTGCCGGTCGAGGTCGGCGAGGCAGTGGCCGCCTATCTGACCGGCGGCCGGCCGGCATGCGCCTGTCGGGCGCTGTTCGTCACGGCGCGCGCGCCTTATCACGCGCTGTCGGGCACAGCGGTCCGGGCGATTATGGGGCGAGCCTGCCAGAACGCGAGTCTGCCCCGCCTGGGTGCGCATCGCCTGCGGCACTCTCTGGCCACCGAAGTGCTGCGGGCCGGTGCTGGGTTGGCCGAGGTCGGGCAGTTGCTTCGGCACCGCAGCCAGCTGTCCACCACCGTTTACGCCAAGGTCGACCACACCGCCCTGCGAACACTGGCACGCCCCTGGCCCCTTCCCGCACCACAGGGTGACCAGTCATGACCACGCTGAGGGAACGCGCCGAGCAGTACCTGGCCATGCGTCGTGCCCTGGGATTCAAGCTCACCACCTGGGGCCCGAAGCTGATGAGCTTCATCGCCTATCTCGAATCACTGGACCACACCGTCATCACCACCGACGACGCCGTCACCTGGGCAACATCAACACCTCGGGGTAGCTCCGACCCGGTGCACTGGGCCCGCCGCCTGGATGTGGTGCGAATCTTCGCCCGGCACCTGAAAACCCTGGATCCGGCGACCCAGATCCCACCGGAGGACGTCCTGTCGCGCCGCTACCGGCGGATCACCCCCTACCTCTACTCACCCAGCGAGATCATCGCGCTGCTGTTGGCCGCCAGCAGACTGTCTCCGCCACTGCGCGCGGCGACCTGGCAAACCACGCTGGGCCTCCTGGCAGTGACCGGGATACGGATCAGCGAGGCCTGCCGGCTCGACCGCGCCGATGTCGACCTGCGCCACAGTGTGCTCACGGTGCGGGACTCGAAGTTCGGCAAGTCGCGCGATGTCCCGATCCACCCCTCCACCACCGCCACGCTGGCCGGCTACACGCTCGTGCGAGACCAGTTCGGGCCCAAGCCGGCGGGCCCGGCATTCTTCGTGTCTACTCGCGGCACCCGCCTGGACGCCGCCAACATGTCCCATACCTTCACACAGCTGCTCACTGCCGCCCGGATTACCCCGGTCTCAGGCCGTCGCCGGCAACGGATCCATGACCTGCGGCATTCATTTACGGTGGCCACGCTGCTGGATTGGTACCGGGCCGGCGTCGATGTCCAGGCCCGGATGCCGCTGCTGGCCACCTACCTCGGCCATGTCGATCCCAAGTCGTCGTACTGGTATCTCAGCGGGTCGCCCGAACTGCTCGCCTTGGCGGCCGCGCGGCTGGAGCACGCCTTCACCACAGACAGCGAGGGCCAGCCATGATCGCACGCTCCGACACCAGCGACCTGGCGCCACTGCTGCAGAACTTCTTCACCGACAAGCTAATGCGACAACGGCAAGCCAGCCCGAACACCATCGCCTCCTACCGCGACGCGTTCACGCTCCTGCTCGGCTTCGCCAGCGCTCGCACCCGGCGTCAGCCCGCCCAGGTGGGCATGGCTGACCTGGACGCCCCAACGGTCGGTGCGTTCCTCCAGCACCTGGAGACCGAGCGGGGCAACACCGCCGCGACCCGCAACGCCCGGCTGGCCGCGATCCACTCATTCTTCCGCCACGCGCTACCGCGCGCGCCCGAACACGCCGCGCTCATCCAACGCGTGCTGGCTATCCCACCCAAACGTTTCGACCGCGCGATCGTCGACTACCTGACCCATACCGAGACCGACGCTCTGATCGCCGCCCCGGACCTATCAACCTGGATTGGGCGACGCGACCACGCGCTGCTGCTGGTCGCCATCCACACCGGACTACGCGTCACCGAGCTGGCCAATCTCCGCATCAGCGACGCCCATCTCGCCTCAGGAGCGCACCTGCGCTGTCATGGCAAAGGTCGCAAAGACCGGTGCACCCCACTGACCCGCCCTACCGCCAAAGCCCTGCGGACTTGGCTGAGCGAACGAGCCGGCGAACCCGACGACCCACTGTTTCCCAGCCGCCGGGGCACACCACTATCCCGCGACGCCATCGCCCGCCTCGTCACCAAACACACCAACACCGCCGCAGTCACCTGCCCCTCACTGACCAGCAAGAACGTCACACCACACACACTGCGACACTCCACCGCGATGGCCCTGCTGCACGCCGGGGTTGACATCTCCGTCATCGCGCTCTGGCTCGGCCACGAGGGAACCGACACCGCGCAGATCTACCTCCACGCCGACATGACGATCAAAGAACGCGCCCTCGCGCGCACCGACCCCAGCGGGGGCAAACTTCACCGCTACACCGCCCCGGACACCCTGCTGGCCTTCCTCCAGACACTCTGACCGCCCAGGATTATGCCGACCACACGATGCTGAAACCCCAACACACCAACACACTCCGCACCGCCGGTCGGCATAATCCGACGGTCCACATAAGCCGAC
>JBOHFU010000294.1:0-5009 GCA_050699675.1 Pseudonocardiaceae bacterium | reverse complement strand
GAGGCGTTGGCGCAGCCGCACTGTGATGCCATGCTGCGCGGCCAGCCTGCTTACCACGAACAGGCCCATCTGACGGGACACCGACGCATCAACCGCCGGTGGCGAGGCAAGCCGGGCGTTGATCGCCTGCAGTTCGTCCGGCGGTAGGCCGGGCCCCGAGTCGATGATCTCCACCAGCAGGCCTTCATCCTCGGTGAGTGTCCCGCTCAGGGTCACCGTGACCTCCTGGGGTGCAACACTCGTGGTCCCAACGCCAGTGGCCCCAACATTGACGGCATTGTCCAGCAACTCGGCGATCAGGTGCACCAGGTCATTGACAACCGGGCCAGCCACCAGGGCCGCCGGGGGCTGGTGCATGGTCACCCGCTGGCCGTGTTCGACCTCCGAGACCGCGCTACGCAACACATCGAGCACCGCTACGAACTCGTCGCCGCGATGGGGCAGCTTTCCGCCGGCGAGCACCAGCAAGTTATCGCTGTGGCGGCGCATCCGGGCAGCAAGGTGGTCGAGCTGGAGCAAGCTGCTCAACAGCTCGGGGTCGTGCTCTCTGCTGCGCAGCTCGTCGATCAGCCGCCGCTGCCGTTCAACGAGGCCGTGGTTGCGCCCGGACAGGTTGAGGAAGGTGTCGTTGAGGCTGCTGCGCGCCACGGCCTGCTCGGCGGCCAGCCGAACAGCCTGTGCGTGCACGGTGTCGACCGCCCTGGCGACCTGACCGACCTCTTCCCTGGAGTGCACCGGCACCGGGTCGACAGTCGTGTGGCCGGCCGTACCGTCGGCGCTGCGCAGCTGCTCGACCGCTTCGGGCAGCTTGCGGTCGGCGACATCAAACGCGGCGGTGCGCAGCGTGCGTAGCGGTCGCAGCAGCGAGCGCACCACGACAAACAGCATCGCAACGGCGAGCATCAGCAGCGCGGCGACCGCGGCGCCATTCCACACCGCCTGGTGCCACGCCTGGTCGCTGCGCGCCGCGGCCGCCGCCCGCAGATCGTTGAGCTGGATGATCTCCCCCTGGCGGGTCACCTCGACGGTGCCAGCGGCGGCGGAGTTCCAGTCGTCAGGGACCGTCGCGAGTGGCGCTGCCCGCACCGCCCGGTCCAGAGCGGCGTCCAGCAGCCGCTTGCGATCGACGACCGCCCTGGTGTCGAAGAACTGCGGGCCTGGCACGGCCTGGCCGAACTCGTCGGCAGCGGCGTCAAACCGGGCATCAGCGGTGCGCAGCACCGCCTGCTGGTCCACGGGCAGAACACCGGACAAGATCGCCGCAAGCAGCACTGCGTGCTGCCGGGAGGCCTGCTCCTTGGCGACGGCGAGCGCGTTGAGGCCGTCGGCTTGCCGCGCCAGCGGGTCGCGGGCGCCATCCAGCACTCTGCGATCGAGGTCCAGCAGCGCCGCGATGAGGTCGGAATAGGCGGTGACCGCGTTGCGCGAGACGACGTCGCGCGCAACGGCGTTGCGTTCTAGAGTGCTCTGCCGCACTGTGGCTAGCCCGGACAGCCTGCCGAGCACGGCCCGGTAGGCCGCGGCCGGGGCGAGTGGGTCGGCACGGATGTCCGCGGTCCGCAGTATGGTGACGGCGGCGTCCACCCGCTGGGCCTGGGCCTGCAGCGCGGCCCGGTCCCCAGGACGACCCGTGGCGAGCGCCGCGGACGCCAGGACCCGTTCCCCTTGCAGATCGTGCACGGCTAGGCCGACCTGCTGGGCGAACCCGACCTGCCGCGCTACCGCAGCGAGGTCGTTGGCCTCGCGCACCAGGTCGGTGACCCGCAGCACGCCGAGTACCCCGGCGAGCACCAGTGGCACCAGCAGCACCGCAGTGAGTTTGGTGCGTAGCCGCCAGTCCCGCAGCCGCCACCGGCTGCCGTGGCGCCGCAGCGCGGCGCCGTCACCCCCGGGGGTAGCGCCGGTAGGTGCACTGCCGAAACTCAGCGCAGTCATGTCGTCACGGAACGTGACGCCGGCCGAGCCAGCGCGGTCGGAGGGGGGTCTTGCCCTACCTTCGTGGGCGGCCACGCTGCACACTCTCCCAACTCGACGTCGCCCCAGCTCGCGACCTGTGCATCACTCAACCGTGTTTCTCAGCCAACTTGTAGCCAACGCAGTCGGCGCTGGACCTCACGCCGAACAGCCCTGGATCAGGCGCGAGCAACCACCGACCTGCGCATGGCGTGCTCGACCAGCGCGATGAGGGTGTTCTTGGTCGACTCCCGCTCGCGGGCGTCGCACGGGATGATGGGTATCGCGGAATCGATAGCCAGTGCCTCCCGGACGTCCTCGACGCTGTGACTGAGCACACCATCAAAACAGTTCACCCCAACCAGGTAAGGCAGGCCGCGGTCCTCGAAGAAGTCCACCGCGGCAAAGCAATCAGCCAGCCGCCGGGTGTCCACCAGCACGACCGCGCCGATCGCGCCACGCACGAGGTCGTCCCACATGAACCAGAAGCGGTGCTGCCCCGGGGTGCCAAACAGGTAGAGAATCAGCTCTGCGTCGAGGGACACCCGGCCGAAGTCCATCGCCACGGTGGTGGTCGACTTGTCCGGGGTGGCCGCGAGGTCGTCCACCCCGGTGCTCGCATCGGTGAGCACCGCCTCGGTAGTCAGCGGCGCGATCTCGGACACCGAGCCGACGAGGGTCGTCTTGCCGACGCCGAAGCCGCCGGCCACGACGATCTTCGCGGAAATCGTGCTGGGCCCGGCCGCGGGTTCCCGTGCGGCGGGCTGACCGGGCGCAGCTAGGCCGGGCTGGACTGAAGGCGCCCACGGAGCCGATGGGGCCGACTGGGAGTTGGCTCGATCAGAGTCGACGAAGTCCACTCAATACCCTTTCCATCAAGGCCACCTCCGGCGTGTCGCCAGAGGCATTCGCTGTGCGGTGCACCACGACCAAGCCGATGTCCGCCATGTCACCCAGCAGGACCCGGGCCACACCCAGCGGCAGGGATAGTAGAGCGGCGACCTCGGCCACCGATCGGGGGTCACGGCACAACTCGGCCACGGCCCGGTGTTCCACACTGATCAGCGCCTCCACGTCGCGACCGTGCGCGCTGGTGGACACCAACGTCTCGACCGCGAGGTCCAATACCGGCGAGGTGCGACCCCGGGTCCAGGTGTAAGGTCGCACTGCGGACGCGGAGACCTCTTCCGGCTCGCCCCATTCGTCGAAACCCTCAGGTCTTCCGACCGGCTGCGACACCGAGACCGGCTCGTGCGTGCCCGATGACTTCTTCGACCGCTTGCGGCGGCCGCCCAACCGCCAGGGACCACCACTGAGGTTGTCCAGCACATCGGCGAACGACTGCTCATCGCCGTCACCGCCAATCGGTGTGCTCACAGCCTCACCGCCGGAGTCATCGACCCAGCGCACCGTGCAGTTTGGCGCGCGTGCGTGGGGTGAGCTGCTGGCCGACTCGATCGACCAGCAGCGTCATCTCATACCCGACCAATCCGATATCGCAGCCCGGAGCGGCCAGCACCGCGAGGCTGGAGCCGTCGCTGATCGACATCAACAGCACGATCCCGCGCTCCATCTCGACCACCGTCTGCACGACCTGGCCAGCGTCGAAACAGCGAGCCGCTCCCTGAGTCAGGCTGACCAGCCCGGACGCCACCGCCGCGAGCTGATCGGCACGGTCGGCGGGCAGGTAGGCCGAAGCGGCGAGCGGCATACCCTCCGCCGACAGCACCAGGGCATGCGCCACCCCTGCCACCCGATTGACAAAGTCGTCCACCAACCATCCGAAGTGGTCCGGCTGCGTCTGGGGAACGGTCACTTCGTCTCCTCTTCTCCATCCTGCTGCTCTTGTGACCCATCGGCCTCTTGGTCGAGGTCTTGGCGGGTCTGGCGCCCTTCGCGGATGCCCTGCTGGTAGCTGGCGAGCCGGCCACGAATCGACTCCGCGCTGCGCACTGGGGTAGTCGCGGGCTCGGCGGATTCGGCGCTACCCGCGGCGCCGGGCACCAGCAGCGCGCGTGGCTGCCTCCGGGGCAGGCCCGTGGTAGTCAACTCGGTACTCACCGGCATAGCCAGCGCTTCGGCCGCCCGCCAGCCGTCATCCGCAGCACCCCAGTCCGCGGCCGGTGCACTGGCCGGACGAGTGGCCCCGGCTGCCGATGCCGGCTGGGCCGGCGAGCGAGTCTTGCCGGCATCGCCGGGCTCGGACTCGGCCAGTGCTCGCCCCGGCTGCCGGCGCAGCAGGGGCGCCGCGCCTGCCGCAGCTGACGGTGCGGGGGCGTCCCGCGTCACCGGGGCTCCTCGCGTCGCCGCAGCCTCGCCCGTCACCGCAGCCTTCCAGGTCGCCGGAGCTTGCCGCGTCACCGGATCCACCGGCTTCAGCGGGGCGTCCGTCGCCGCCGCAGCCTCCGGCGTCACCGCAGCCGGCCCGCTCGCCGCAGCCTCCGGCGTCACCGCAGCCGGCCTAGCCGCCGCAGCCGGCCTAGTCGCCGCAGCTGGCCTGCTCGCCAACGGCGAAGTCCAGCGCACCGGGACGGCCTCATGCTCCTTGAACCACGCAGACGCCACATCGTCAAAAATCGGCGTGGAGTGCTGCAGCGTCACCCGGTGCCCCGGTCCGACCGGACCCACCACAGTGGCCCGTGCCGGTCGGAAGAGGTCCGCGTTGGATTCGCCGCTGGGAACCTCCACTGGGATGTCCACGGGGGGGCTGTCCGGCGGACCAGGCGGCGCAGGTGGGGGTCCAGCCGGCGCCAGCCGCTTACCGGTCCGGACCGGCAGCTTCGAGCCGTCCGGAGAACCCTTCGGGACGGGCTGGCCAGCCAGCCTGGTGGCGTTGCCGTTGGCCTCGGGCACACCTGTGGAGTCGCCGTCCGCCCCAGCAGGAACCGGGGCGCCGTTGCCGGTGGTGGAACTGGCCGTGGAGCTGGTAGTGGAGCTGGCGACCAGCGGCGCGGACTCATCCCGGCCGGAGCCGTTGCTTGCTGACCCGTTGCTGGCTGACCCGTTGCCTGCGGCCAGCTCGGCGACGGTCGCCACGCTCGGATCGACCGCCTCCG
>JBOHFU010000293.1:1881-5014 GCA_050699675.1 Pseudonocardiaceae bacterium | reverse complement strand
GGCCAGCTTGGTGAGGATGCTGCTCACGTGCCGGTCCACGGTCCGCGCGCTGAGGACCAGTTCGACGGCGATCGCCTTGTTGGTCGCGCCGGCGGCAACCAGGCGCAGCACCTGCAGCTCGCGCGGGGTCAGCCCGCACCAAGGACCTGACCGTGCAGCCCGGGTCAGCGAGTCGAGCCGGGCGACGTCTGGGGCAGCCCCCAACTGCAGGAACATGTCGTGGGCCGCCGCCAGCTCCAGCCCCGCCCCGTCGTCGTCTCCCAGGGCGCGGCACGCCAGCCCCATCAGCACCCGCACGAGCGCGACCTCATACGGTGCCTCGAGCTGCTGCCACTCCTGGCAGGCGTGCCGCAATGCGATCAGGGCGGCTTGGGCGTCGCCTTCGGCCAGCTCGACGGCCCCTCGGGCGTGCGCGGCCATCGCGCCCAACACGCCGTCGCGCCCATAGCCCTCGGCGATCTCAGTCAGCTCGCGGCAGGCGTCCCGGGCCTGCGCGGTCTCGCCCTCGGCCAACATGATCTCCACAGAGGCGGGCAGCAGCCGGGCGCGGTCAAGCCGCTCGGTGGTCTCACCCACCACCCTGCAGATCGCCGCGGCGGCTACGTCGGTGCGTCCCTGGGCCAGCCGTAAAAGGGCCAGACCGGGCTGTGGCTGATACCCCCACTGGCTCGCGCTGCGGTAGGCGTCCTCGGCCGCGGCGAACTCTCCCAGCAGCCGATGAACCTCGCCCTGCCGGTAGGACGCGGCTCCGGTGGCCAGCTGGTTGACACCGCGCGCGAACCTCTCACTCGCGCGCCGCGCCTCCTCGAGTGCGTCCCGCCAGGCGCCATGCAGCTGCATGATCTCGGCGCGGTGCACGAGGCACTGGCCGGTGAAGTTCAGCATGTCGGGTTGTTCCGCGCACCACCCGGTCAGGGCGGCGGTCCACTCGCGAGCCCGACGCAGCTCGTAGACCTCCTGGCAGGCCTCGATCACGCTGCAATAGATCAGGCCCGTGAAAAGCGGCGACGACAGCTCGCCGGCGACCACCGCCACCATCGCCTCGTCCAGCAGCGCCAGACCCTCCTTGACTCGTCCCAGCCTGATCAGCGCGCGGCCCTGCGCATGCAGGGCGAAGGCGATCAGGTCGACATCCCCGAAACGGTCCCCGATCTCCGCGATGACAGCTGCGGTGGCGTACCCGTTCTCGTACTCACCGGGGCACATTTGCTGTAGCACGACCGGCACCAGCAGGTAGCCGTGCTCGACACAGTCACGCTCCGCCCGCTCAAGCAGCCGCTGCGCCCGGCTGAACCACCCGGTCGCACGAGATATCGCTCCCGCGTCGATGAGACCGAAGCCCAGCCAGAGCGCGCACCGGGCAGCGCACACCGGCTCCGCGGCGTCCAGATACATGTGATGGGCACGATCCAGCGCACCGACGCCGTCGTCGTTGCGACCGATCAGATACGCCGAGGTCGCGAGCAGCTCAAGATCCTCTGCTCCGAGCGGAGCCGCCTCATCGGCCAGGGTGAGCGACTTGTAGGCAGTGAGCCACGCTTGCCGACGGTAGGCCGCGCGGCCACGTTCGAGCTCGTCCATGGCAACCACCCCGCGGTGTCAACCGGCGCGGCGAGCAGGTGTGTCTCGCTTGCCGGCCACGCCGTCCGCACCAGACGTCTCCGGGCGGTTTGCCGGGTCCGCCATACTGATTGTGCCGCACGGCAGGCCCTTCGGGTATCGCGATTGTCAGGGCCACCCGCTAGCTTTCGAACATATGTTCGATTATGCTGCTGGGGGTGCGAGATGGACGAGCGGTTGGGTCGAGTGCTGCGGGAGCGCGTAGAGGCGTACCTGCGCGACGCCGAGCGGGTGCTCCGCGGAGCGGAGCCGGGAGCGGCCTGGCCAGCGGTCCGGGCCCGGCTGCTCCCCCTTGCCGCGGCCTGGCGGAGCCTTCTGACGCAGCACGGCCCTGGCCGCCATGGCCGCTGCCGGCACTGCGACCGGGGGTTTCGCCCATTGCGCAGTCAGCGTCGGCAGTGCTCGGTGTGGCGTGTCGCGCATGCCCACCTGGGTGGCGGGTGGCCGTTAGATGGCGGCCAGTGAGCTGGCGAGCACCACTGTCAGAAGTCGACACCGTGGTCGCGCAGCCATCTGATCGGATTGATCTTCTGGCCGGCCGCGTTCCACACTTCGAAGTGGAGGTGCGGCCCGGTCGAGTGGCCCCGGTTGCCCATCTCGGCGATCTTCTGGCCTGCTCGCACCTTTTGGCCCTCTGCGACCAGCGAGCGGTTGATGTGTCCGTAAACAGTGGTCGTGCCGTCGGTATGCCGGAGGCGCACCCAGAGGCCGAAACCGCTGGCGGGTCCGGCCTCCGCGACCACGCCGTCGGCGGCGGCGAGGATCGGTGTCCCGATGGAGTTGGCGATGTCCATGCCGAAGTGAAAGACACCCCACCGCGAGCCGTATCCGGAGGTCAGCGTGCCCTTGGTTGGCGCCATGAATCGGATCCGGCGGGACTCGGCCTCGCGGGCGACACGCTGATCTACGAGGCGCTGTCCCTTGGCCATCGCCTGCACGGCCTCGGCCGCGGCGGGTGCCGCGGGCCGAGTCAAAGGCAGGTACTCCGGTGCCGGGGCGGGTCCGCCCACCCCTGTCGCCCCCACCCCTGTGGCCCCCACCCCTGTCGCCCCCAGCCCTGTCGCCGATGCGGCGTTGCGTGCGGAGGCCAGCAACGTGGCATCGTCGGAGATCACGGTGGTGGTGTTGTTGTCGATCGTCTGGCCCGCGGCCACGAAAGCGCCAGCGGCGACGGCTGCTACGACCACCCGGCCGCGCACGGCGGGGGAGGGTGCCGTGATGCGGTGGGCCGACCGGGTACTCGAGGGGCCGGGGCGCAGCGCCGCCTCATGCACCGGGGATGGTCGTTGGCCGCCTGGGGAGCGGTGTCGAGCCAAGACCTGCCTTCCCGTGTCGAGGGGCCGAGCTGGCACCGGGCGGGGGATCCCGGTGAACTGGTGGGTCCAGTTCCGTTAGCCAGCCGTGACCGTAGCGTGACCGCGGACTGGGGGAAGTTAACGGAGCGCGAAGTTGCGGGCAAGCCACCGTTCCGCGATACGTTCGGCGGTATCGGCAAGCGTTGGTTCTCGCGCGC
>JBOHFU010000293.1:0-1781 GCA_050699675.1 Pseudonocardiaceae bacterium | reverse complement strand
TTCCGTTAGCCAGCCGTGACCGTAGCGTGACCGCGGACTGGGGGAAGTTAACGGAGCGCGAAGTTGCGGGCAAGCCACCGTTCCGCGATACGTTCGGCGGTATCGGCAAGCGTTGGTTCTCGCGCGCTGTGCGGTCGATCCAGCCGATCTACAGGGCGGGATGTGGGGGAGGGACCGATCGCGTCGCCGGTAGCCGCGTCGGCTGTCAGGCCGGGCGGGTGCGGCACCCGGGAGACGGCGACGATCCGCTCCTCGGTAGCCGGCGGGTGTCTACCCTTGGGTGAATGAGCGGACGTATCCGGGTGGTCGTCGCCAAACCAGGGCTCGACGGGCACGACCGGGGCGCCAAGGTCGTCGCACGGGCACTGCGCGACGCCGGCATGGAGGTCGTCTACACCGGATTGCACCAGACCCCGGAGCAGATCGTGGAGACCGCGCTGCAGGAGGACGCCGACGCGGTAGGGCTCTCAGTCCTCTCCGGTGCCCACATGACGCTGTTCGCCCGGGTCGTCGAGTTGCTCCGGAGCAAGGGCGCGACGGACGTGCTGGTCTTCGGTGGTGGGATCATTCCCGTGGAGGACATCCCGAAGCTCACCGAGCTCGGGGTGGCCAAGGTGTTCACCCCGGGTGCCACCACGCACGAGATCGTCGACTGGGTACGCGCCGCTATGACCGCCCCAGCGGAGTGATCACCCTCACGGCTGCCAGCCAACCACTGCCGCCTGCGGCTGGATAGGGTCTAGCGGTCCGTCGGCAGGCCGACCCAACCTGGAGATCCGCGTGGACCTGTACGAATACCAGGCGAAGGATCTGTTCGACGCCCACGGCGTCCCGGTGCTTGCTGGCCGCGTCGCCACTACCAGCGCGCAGGCCCGAGCCGCCGCTGCCGAACTCGGCGCGACTGTGGTCGTCAAGGCCCAGGTGAAGGCCGGCGGCCGCGGCAAGGCCGGCGGCGTGAAGCTGGCCCGAACACCGGACGAGGCGCAGCAGCATGCGGCCGCCATCCTGGGCATGGACATCAAGGGCCACACCGTGCACCGCGTGCTGATCGCCCCCGCATCGGACATCGTCGAGGAGTACTACCTCTCCTTCCTCCTCGATCGCACCAACCGCACCTTCCTCGCGATGGCCAGCGTCGAAGGCGGGATGGACATCGAGGAAGTCGCCGCGACGAAGCCCGAGGCGTTGGCCAAGGTGCCGGTGGATCCGAGGTTCGGGGTGGACGCTGCGAAGGCCGCTGAGATCGTCCAGGCGGCCAAGTTCCCGGCGGAGGTGGCGCAGGCGGCGGCCGACACCGTCGAAAAGCTGTGGAACGCCTTCGTCGCCGAGGACGCGACTCTGGTGGAGGTGAACCCGCTGGTTCGCGACTCCCATGAGGCGATCATCGCGCTGGACGGAAAGGTGACCCTGGACGACAACGCCGGGTTTCGCCATCCCGACCACGCCGAACTGGCCGACTCGGCCGCGCAGGATCCGCTCGAGGCCAAAGCCAGGGCCCGCAACCTCAACTACGTCAAGCTTGACGGTCAGGTCGGCATCATCGGCAACGGCGCGGGCCTGGTGATGTCCACTCTGGACGTGGTCGCCTATGCGGGCCAGGCGCACGGGGGGGTGAAGCCGGCCAACTTCCTCGATATCGGCGGGGGCGCGAACGCGCAGGTGATGGCCGACGGGTTGGACATCATCCTCGGCGACCCGGATGTGCGGTCGGTGTTCGTGAACGTCTTCGGCGGGATCACCGCCTGCGACGAGGTGGCCACCGGCATCGTCCAGGCGCTGAG
>JBOHFU010000292.1:0-5036 GCA_050699675.1 Pseudonocardiaceae bacterium | reverse complement strand
GCCACCAGCCAGGTCCACCTCGGGGACGATCGCCCGGACGAAAGGCACCAACACCTCACCGCGGTCGGTCTCCACCACCAGCAGGTCGCTGGCCGGGGCGTGCACGACCTCGCGCACCGTGCCCAGCTTTGTGCCGTCGGAACCGACAGCGGCCAAGCCCTCAAGCTGGTGGTCGTAGAACTCGTCAGGATCATCCAGGCCGGGCAGCTCAGTGGCATCAACTGTCAACAGGACACCGCGCAGTTGCACTGCCGCGGCGCGATCGGTCACCCCGGCGAATCGCACGAGCAGGTTTGCGGCATGCGGACGGACGGCGTCCACGGTGAGCGTGCGGCCAGCGCCAGCACCGAGCTGCGCACCGGCAGCGAAGCGCTCCCGTGGTGAGTCGGTGCGCACCTGCACCGTCACCTCCCCACGGAGACCGTGCGGCCGGCCGATCCGACCGACCACCCGCTTCGTGTCCCCGCTTGTCATGTCGCCGCTTGTCATGTCGCTGCCTGGCTGCACGGTCGACACACCGGCCGGCAAGGTCAGCGGTCGGTGTCGACGACGTCGACCCGCACCCCACGCCCGCCGATGCCGCTCATCACCGTGCGCAGCGCGGTGGCGGTGCGCCCACCCCGGCCGATCACCTTGCCGAGATCCTCGGGGTGGACGTGCACCTCGAGGGTGCGGCCCCGCCGTGTGGTCACCAGCTGGACGCGCACGTCGTCAGGGTTGTCGACGATTCCCCTCACGAGATGCTCGAGCGCGTCCGCCAGCATGTTCACGCCTGCCCGTCCACTGCCTTTGCGGTGTCCTCCTGACCGGCGGCTTCGGCTGGGGCCGTTTCCGGGGCCGGGGGCGGGGCTGGGGCCGCGGCAGCGCCGGTATCCGTCTTGCGGGGGCTCTTCTTTCTTGGCGTGGTGGCCTCAGTGGTCGGCACCTCACCCGCCTCAGCCAGCGCTCGATTGAACAGCTCAGCCTTGTCCGGCTTGGGCTCGGCACGCCGCAGCGTGCCCTCCGCACCGGGCTGACCGGTGAACCTCTGCCAGTCGCCGGTCACCTCGAGGATGTGCTGAACGGGGTCGGTGGGTTGGGCCCCGACTCCGAGCCAGTACTGCACCCGCTCGGAGTCGACCTCAATGAAGCTGGGTTCCTCCTTGGGGTGATACTTGCCGATCGTCTCGATCGCCTTGCCGTTGCGGCGGGTACGAGCGTCGGCGACCACGATCCGGTAGTACGGCTGGCGAATCTTGCCGAGCCGCATGAGCTTTATCTTGACAGCCACGAGTCGGGCTACTCCTGTCAACGCGCGAGTGGTCACGGTGAGCATGCACGGCCCATGGTGGGGACACAGACCGACACTGCCCTGAGGTCAGTGGTCACAGCGCGGTGAGAGGGCACGCTACGACAACAGCGACCTATTGTGCCAGACCTTCCGGACATCCGTGGCACCTGTCCAGGGTTACCCGGGCACTAGTCCCTGGGTGATCAGTAGGAGCCCGACCGCGGGCAGGAAGTTATTCGCCTGGTGGGCGACGATGCTGGCCAGCAGGTTGCCGGTGAGCATCCGGGCTAGTGCGATCGGCAGCGAGATCACCAACAGCAGCGGGGTGCGCAGCAGTTCCAGGTGCGCAACGGAGAACAGCGCGGTGGTCAACGCGAAGATCACCCAACGATTCCACTGCCAGTACTCCATGGCCCGCCATAACACGCCGCGGTAGAGCAGCTCCTCGCACAACGGTGCGATCAGCCACACGGCGAAGAACAGGATGAGCGCCATCCCGAGCGGCAGCCGCAGGCCGTCGAACGCCTCCCCCACCGCTGAGTTCGCCTGGCTCGTGCCGACCCAGTGCGCCCACAGGCCGGCGGCAGGCACGGTGACGACCAGGCCGACAAAGCCCAGCAGCAGCCCGACGCCGACGTCGGACAGTCGCCACCGCAGCGACAGCTGGTTGCGCAGCCGTTGCGCCAGGTTCCCCTGACCGACAAGGGCGGCACAGGTCGTCGCGACCAAGGCGGCCAGCACGGTGGGCACCACGAGCGCGACGACCAACGCCGCGGCCGGCAATGACCCGTCCGCAACCTGGCGCGGGGAGGCAAGCGCATAGGGCAGCAGCACCAACAGCGACGCCGCCAAGAAGATCACCTCGCCGACGGCGAAGCAGCCGAACATGAGCCAGCCGCGGCGGCGGTCGGGCCGGACCGGCATCGCCTCCGGTGGCGGCGGGATCGTTCCGGCCACCGCAGGCGGCGGAGGCTCAGGGGTGATCACGACTTCTCCTCGTCGTCGGAGCTGTACCCATTGTCCGGGCCCGGCCACGCAACAGCAGCAACATCGGGTCCCGCAGTACGTTCGGGTCCAGGCGCGGATCGGTGCGAGTGACCAGCAGGTCGGCGGGCGCACCAGCGACCAGGCCGGGAACACCCAGCCAGTCGCGGGACGCCCAGCTCGCCGCCGCGAGAGCCTGCGCGCCGTCCATCCCGACGGTGCGCAATGCGATGATCTCGTCCACCAGCCGGCCGTGGGCGATGCCACCACCGGCGTCGCTGCCGGCGTAGATCGGGATCCCCGCCTCGACGGCGGCACTGACGGTGTCCCGGACCCCGGCGTGCAGCGCGCGCATGTGCGCGGCATAGCGCGGGTACTTCCCGGCGCCGTCGGCGATCACCGGGAACGTCTCGATGTTGATCAGTGTGGGTACCAGGGCGGTGCCGCGCGCGGCCATCTCGGTGATGGTGTCGGCGGACAGGCCGGTGCCGTGCTCGATGCAGTCGATCCCGGCGGCGATCAGGCCCGGCAGCGCGTCCGCACCGAAGACGTGCGCGGTGACCCTGACCCCTGCGGCGTGCGCCGCGGCGATCGCCTCGACCAGCACGTCATCGGGCCACAGCGGGGCCAGATCACCGGTTGAGCGGTCGATCCAGTCGCCGACCAGCTTGACCCAGCCGTCCCCGGCCACCGCCTGCTCCTGCACGGCCTGCGGGAGCAGCGCGGGATCGTCGAGCTCTAGACCCAGCGTGGGGATGTAACGCTTGGGGCGGGCCAGGTGACGGCCGGCCCGGATGATCCGCGGTAGGTCGTCGCGGGACTGCAGCGGGCGGGTGTCCATCGGGGATCCGCAGTCCCGGATCAGCAGGGTGCCGGCGTCCCGGTCGGTCGCGGCCTGCTCGGCGGCCTCGGCCAGGCTCGCCGGTCCCTGCGGGCCGATGCCGACGTGGCAGTGCGCGTCGACCAGGCCGGGGAGCAGGTAGCCACCGTCGACGACAGTGGTCGCCGCGGGCACCGGCTCGGTGTGGATCACCCCGTCGGCCACCCACAGCTCACCGGGCACCCCGGCCGGTAGCAGCACCCCACGCAGGTGCATCGCCGGCGCTCCCGAAGGGACCGTCACCTCTTGGGAAACCTCAGCTTCGACGGGTCGAAACCGGGCGGCAGCTGGTCCAGACCGGGCAGATCGGGCAGACCGCCAGGCAAGCCCCCGGGTAGACCACCGGGCAACCCACCGCGCACCCTCGGCGCCGTCGGACCACGTCCCTTGCCCTTCTTGCCCTTGCGGCCCTTGCGGTTCCGGCGCCCGGGGCCGGCCCCGGGGAAGCCGAAACGGCCAGCCATCTGCTGCATCATCTTGCGGGCCTCGAAGAACCGCTCGACCAGCTGGTTGACCTCGCTGACCGCCACCCCGGAGCCTCGCGCGATGCGCTGCCGCCGGGAGGCGTTGATGATCTTCGGGTCGGCCCGCTCGTCGGGGGTCATGCCGCAGATGATGGCCTGCAGCCGGTCCAGCTGCTTGTCGTCGACCTCGGCGAGCTGATCCTTCATCTGGGCCGCACCGGGCAGCATCCCGAGCAGGTTGGCGATCGGCCCCATCTTGCGGATCGCCTGCATCTGCTCGAGGAAGTCCTCCAGGGTCAGCTCCCCGCTGCCGATCTTGGCGGCGGCCTGCTCGGCCTCCTCGGCGTCGAAGGCCTGCTCGGCCTGCTCGATCAGGGTGAGCAGATCTCCCATACCCAGGATCCGGCTGGCCATCCGGTCCGGGTGGAAGACATCGAAGTCCTCCAGCTTCTCCCCGTTGGACGCGAACATGATCGGCGCACCGGTGACCTGCCGCACCGACAGGGCCGCGCCACCGCGGGCATCGCCGTCCAGTTTGGTGAGCACGACACCGGTGAAGCCGACGCCGTCGCGGAACGCCTCGGCGGTGGTCACCGCATCCTGGCCGATCATGGCGTCGACGACGAACAGTGTCTCGTCGGGCTGCACCGCGTCGCGGATGTCGGCGGCTTGGCGCATCATCTCGGCATCGATGCCCAGCCGTCCGGCGGTGTCCACCACGACGATGTCGTGCTGGCGGGCGCGGGCCTCAGCCACCCCGCGGCGCGAGACGTCTACCGGGTCGCCAACACTGTCTGCTGTCTGATCGGTCGCTGACACGCCCGGATGGGGCGCGAACACCGACACTCCGGCCTGTTCACCCACCACCTGGAGCTGGGTGACCGCGTTGGGTCGCTGCAGGTCGGCAGCGACCAGCAGCGGGGTGTGGCCCTGGTTGCGCAGCCAGCGGGCGAGCTTGCCGGCCAGCGTCGTCTTGCCGGAGCCCTGCAGACCGGCCAGCATGATCACGGTCGGGGGTGTCTTGGCCAGCTCAAGGCGCCGGGTGTCACCGCCCAGGATGCCGATGAGCTCCTCGTTGACGATTTTGATGACCTGCTGGGCGGGGTTCAGCGCGCCGGAGACTTCGGCGCCCTTGGCGCGTTCCTTGATCTGCACGATGAACTGGCGGACCACCGGCAGCGCGACGTCGGCCTCAAGCAGCGCGATGCGGATCTCGCGGGCGGTGGCGTCGATGTCGGCCTCAGAAAGCCTGCCTTTGCCCCGCAGGCCGGACAGCGCTGACGTGAGCCGGTCGGAGAGGGTGTCGAACACGCCGGTCGCGCTCCCTGGGGGTCCGGCGGGGTGATGGCCCCGGAGTATGGCTGTGGCACTGCCAGCGTAGCGGCCCGCGGTGGGCAGGAGCGCCTGGACCGCCGGCAGCCCGGGCCCCACCCCGGGC
>JBOHFU010000291.1:0-5037 GCA_050699675.1 Pseudonocardiaceae bacterium | reverse complement strand
AGCAGTCCAGCTGAACACCCTGGCGATCTGCAGCTGCACCAGCCGTCGGCTGCGCCACCAGGTCAACGCGGCCCTGATCGATCCCCCGCAGGCGGTCATGATCATGATCGGCGCCAACGACGTGGCCCGGCTCATGCCACCCTGGGAGTCGGCCACACTGCTCGGCGAGGCAGTGTCGAGCTTGCGAGCCACGGGCACCACGGTGGTCGTCGGCACCTGTCCGGACCTCGGCGCGGTCCGACCGATCCCGCAGCCATTGCGAGCTATCGCGCGCACTTCCAGCCTGGCGCTGGCCCGGCTGCAGCGCGACGCGGTACGCCGAGCAGGCGGGCTGCCGGTGTCGCTCGCCGATGCGCTCGCCCAAGAGCTCCTGATCCAGCCCGACACCCTGTTCAGCCGGGATCGCTTCCACCCGTCGGCTGCCGGCTACCAGGCCGCCTGCTCGGTGCTGCTGCCCGCAATGTGCTCGGCCCTGTGGGACCGGTGCTCTTCAAGTACCACCAACCCCCTGCCCAGGTGTCCGTAACCGCTACCAACCGCCGGTGCGCCACCTGGACCCTCCGCACGAGAACGGGATGGGTTGGTAGTCGTTGGAGGCAACCCGGACGGGGGTTGGTAGTACTTGAAGGCCACCTATAGCGACGGGCCCAGTCCGTGGTGGACCGGGCCCGTCGGTGGGGGAGGCGTAGTGGCTACTCGCCTTGGAAATAGGACAGCAGCCGCAGGATCTCCAGGTACAGCCAGACCAGAGTGACTGTGAGGCCGAAAGCGATGTACCACGCGGTCTTCTCCGGTGCGCCAGCCCGGATCGCTTGGTCGGCGGCGTCGAAGTCGAGCAGGAAACTGAACGCCGCAATCCCGATGCAGACCAGGCTGAAGACGATCGCGAGCGTCCCGCCATCGCGCAGGCCAAGACCGCCGGCCGTGAAGAAGCTGGCGATGAGGTTGACCACCATGAGGCCGACGACACCGATCATGGCGCCGATCAGCCACTTGGTGAACCGCGGGGTCACCCGGACCGCCCCGGTCTTGTAGACCACGAGCATGCCGCCGAACACCAGCGCGGTGCCCGTGATGGCCTGCAGAATGATCCCTGGGTTACCGACCGCGGTTCCGATCACACCACTGATGCCGCCGAGGAAGACGCCCTCGACAGCGGCGTAGGCGAGGATCAGCGGCGGGCTGACCACCTTCTTGAAGATGACCACCAACGCGAGCCCGAAACCGATCAACGCGGCCGGCAGGGCGAGCGCCCACAGTCCGCTGATGTAGGTCAAGGCGCCGGTGGCGGCCAGGATCGCGAGGGTGATGCCGGTCTTGGTGACCACGTCGTCGATGGTCATCGGCCGGCCGATAGCGGGCGGCGCGTCGGTAGAGGCCCGCGCGGCGCCCGGGAAGCTTGCCGGGGATGGGTTGAAGCCCGCGTAACCGCCGCCCCCTACGGGAAGATTGCGGAATGCGGGGTTGCTGGTGGAGCGCACCGTGTTCCTCCTGGTCGGCATTGCAGGCCGTCACCGAGTCCAACGCGCCTGCGGCGGGTCCGGTTCCCGGTCCGGTGAAACGGACTTTACCCCCGACCGGTGACGTCGTGGCAAGGGAGCACCGCACTTCACGTTACTGTGCGCAAAGGCAGCACCTGGGCCTGGAACGGTGAGGAGGCGGCGATGGACTGGTGGGGCTGGGTGATCCTCGCCCTGGTCATTGTTGTGGTGCTGACCGCGCTCGCTGTCGTCGTGCAGCGCAGGAGGCGGCGTGGCGGTGTGATCGGACTCGGTGACTCCGGGCGGAGTGACCCACCGTGACGACACCGACTCCCGAGTTACTGTTACGGGCCCGTGAGCTGATCGGCCGCCCCGTGGTCACCCTCGGCGGTGAACTCGTCGCCGAGATCAAGGACATCGTCTTCGAACGCACCGGCGGTCGTATCGCTGGTTTCACTCTGCGCAATCCTGGGCTGTTCAGCCGCGCCCGTAAGGACTCGCTGCCCTGGGGCGGTGTGCACGGGGTGGGCCGGGACGCCGTGATGGTGCTCGACGAGACCGTGCTGCTGGCCGCCACAGAGCTCGCGCCACGCAAGCAGGCCCGCAGATCAGACGTGCTGGAGGATCGGGTGCTCACCGACAATGGGCGCGACCTCGGGCGCGTGGTGGACGTCGTGCTGCACAGCGGGACCAGCCTGGAGGTCGTGGGCTACGAGGTGGAGGCCAGCGAGGCGCTCGGCACCGCGGGACGGCGGGTGCTCATCCCCCTGCCCGACACCGTGGCGGTGTCCGGGGAGAACCTCATCGTGCCGGCCGCGGCCACCGAGTTCGTCTCCGAGGACCTGGCCGGGTTCGGCGCGGCGGTGGACGCCTTCCGCGCTCGGTTGCGGGAGGGGACCAGCTGATGCTGTTCAGCCAGGCACGCAAGCGCGAGGTGGTGAACACCACCACCGCAACCCGGGTGGCCAGGGTGGACGGCTTCGTGGTGCTTCCCGGACCGGCCAGAGTGGCACTGCTGCGGCTGAGCAAGGTCAGCGGTGCCGGCACTCTGCTCGCCTGGGACGACCTGCAGGGCTTCGGGCCCGACGCGGTGACTGTCGCCACCGACGCAGTGATCCGCCCAGCCCGCGACGCCTTGGAGCAGCGGGCCGAGGACAACGACCTGGAGATCCTGGGCAAGCGGGTACTCACCGAGCGAGGTATGGAGCTCAGCACGGTCACCGACGTGGATTTCGATCCGGAGACGGGTGCGGTCACCACGCTGATCACCAAGACCGAGACCATCGCCGGAGACCGGCTGATCGGCCTTGGCGGCTACGCCGTCGTCGTCTCGGTTTAGCTCTTGCTACCGGTGCATCGGGCACAGCCCATCAGCGCGCCCGATGCGAGGGAGGTGGACGGTAGAACCGGCGACCCGTGCGTCCGACGGGTGCAGGCGGGCGCCCGGCGGTGGGTTGGCGATGCTTACCGCCGGACTTGGCGGGAGTCTCGTCGTGCTGTGCCCACGTGGCGGGTGGCACCACCGGGGCGCCCCACAACCAGGGGAATCGGTGGAACAGACGTCGGATATCGTCAGCGATCGCCATGACGGCCCTCTTCGAATCAGGTTCTCGTCGGCGACGGCCCGCAGCCGACGCCCGTCGGTGGTGACGACCTCCGCCGAGACGAGGTTCTCCACACACCTGCGCGGAATGCCTCGAGGTCGGCAATCCGGATCATGGAACGTCCCCTGTCGGCGTGGGAACCCCCTCCCTCGCGACGGTACGCGGGACCCGTTCGATCCGGCAGACGTCACACGACCACGCAGCGTGACTACTGCTCGGAGATGGACCGGCTCAGCTCCCCGCACTTGCCAGTCTGGTGCCCCCGGTGGGAGTCGAACCCACACTGGGATCCTTTTAAGGGACCTGCCTCTGCCGGTTGGGCTACGGGGGCGCTGTCAGGCAGCGTATCTACGCCACCGTGGGGCCGATCAAGACGCTGTGGTGGCGCGGACGAACTCGGCTTTCGGGTCGTTGATCTGGCCCAGCGCCACCACCTCGCGGCGAAACAGTAGGGCAGCAGTCCAGTCGGTCACGATGCGGACCTTGCGGTTGAACGTCGGCATCCGGCTCAGGTGGTAGCTGCGATGCAGGAACCAGGCCACGATGCCCTTGAACCTGATCCCGTAGATCTCGGCGACGCCGCGGTACAGGCCCAGGCTGGCCACCGACCCCGCGTAGCTGTGCTTGTAGTGCCGCAGCGGCTGGTCGCGCAGGTGCGCAAGCACGTTGTCGGCTAACACCTTGGCCTGCCGGACAGCGTGCTGGGCCGACGGGCTGCAGGTGGCGTTCGGGTCGGCGGAGGTCAGGTCGGGCACAGCCGCGCAGTCCCCGGCGGAGAACACCTCCGGGCAGCCCACCACCTGCAGGGTGGCCTGGCAGCGCAGCCGTTTGCGGTCGTCCAGTGGCAGGTCGGTGTGCTGCAGTACCGGGTTGGCCTTCACGCCAGCGGTCCAGACGATAGTGTCGGCATCGAACTCGGTGCCGTCGTCGAGGACGACGTGGCCGTTCTCCATCGTCGTGACCCTGGTGTTCAGGAAGATCTCGATTCCCCGTTCGGTCAACCGCTTCGCGGTGTAGCGGCCCATTCTCGGGCTGACCTCGGGCATGATCCGGCCGGTGGCCTCGACGAGCACCCAGCGCATGTCCTGCGGCTGGATGGTCTCGTAGTAGCGGCAGGCGTAGCGGGCCATGTCCTCAAGCTCGGCGAGCACCTCGATCCCCGCATATCCCCCGCCGATCACCACGAAGCTCAGCAGCTCGCGGCGCAGCTGCCAGTCGATCGTGGCGTCCGCAGCCTCCAGACAGGACAGCACGTGGTTGCGAAGATAGATCGCCTCACCGATGGTCTTGAACGCGATGCCGTGCTCAACGAGCCCGGGAATGGGCAATGTGCGCGCGATGGAGCCCGGCGCCATCACCAGCACGTCGTAGCCGAGCTGCTCGATGTGCCCGGCGCAGTTCTCGATGGTGGCGGACCGGTGAGCATGATTGATACCGGTGACCCGGCCACAGACGATGTGGCAGCGCCGCAGCACCCGGCGTAGCGGCACCACCACATGGCGCGGTTCGATCGAACCAGCCGCGGCCTCCGGCAGGAACGGCTGGTAGGTCATTTGCGACTGCGGGTCCACCACGGTGACCGAGGCCTCGCCGGTGAGCAGCTTGGACTGCAGTCCCAGTGCGGTGTACATCCCCACGTAGCCACCACCGACGATGAGGATGCGTGCGGGCTGGGCCATGTCTCCAGTATTCCCACCGCAGCCCAGGCGTGGCGCGGCCACATGTAGTGATCCTGGTCGCCGGATCAGCCGGATCAGCCGGGTTCGGCGGGACCGATTCCGGCCAGTTCAGCCGCCCGGCTCAACACGTCGACGAGCATCGCCGGAGTGAGCCGTCCGGTGAAGGTGTTCTGCTGGCTGACGTGGTAACAGCCCAGCAGGTGCAGCCCGTCCAGGATCACCTCGGTGCCGTGCCCGAAGCGCGGTCGCGGCGCCGGCACCGGCCAGCCCGCG
>JBOHFU010000290.1:0-5057 GCA_050699675.1 Pseudonocardiaceae bacterium | reverse complement strand
TGCTGCCATCGTTGCAGGCTCGCCAGCAGCGCCTCAGTGGCACTCAGCGTCGGGACCAGACCATAACCATCCAGACCACCCCACTTGCCGTCTCGACGCTGGCTCTGCAGGAGAAACAGCACTCGTTGCGGGTGCCCGGCAAGCCACGGTGCCAGCGCTACTAGGCGAGCGGTCTCGTAAACCGACGGCGAGACCGCTCCGTAGAAGTCGGACGAGATCTCGGACACGAGGGCCGCAACCGCCGTGTTCTTTTCCTCGGTCCGTAGATCACGTAAGCCCATAGCCGCCCCCGACGACGACAAAAGGCTGCCTACCAACCGCACGGAACCCGCAGTGGTAAGCATGCATTAGTTAACTGCTCAACTACCCAATTTAACAGAGACCCCTTGTATAAACCAGTTCTAGTTAGGTGAGGCACCCCACAGTACGGCAATTCTGTTCGTCCAGCCTTCGAGCTCGTAGGGAGCTGAACCCGGCTATGCTTCGGTGAGTGCGAACCGGATAGCCCGTTCGTGACGATGTTGCGCCGGACGAGCTACGCCCGCCGTGTGGTGTGGTTACAATAAAAGGACAGGTACTGGTTGTTGGTTCCCCGAACGTGGGTAGGTCGCCACGGACGGGTGCCGGGCGCGATAGGCGAATTCTCATCGCGGATCACCGGCAACGCCCAGCCCGGTTGTCGCTGAGGTCGGCCCGCAACGGGTCAGTCGCTCGGGATGACACCGGCTCCCAGACGTCGCGGTGGGTGTGGCGGCGGGTGGCGCGCAACGCGTAGCTGGGATACCCCTTCCCGTGTGGGCGGCCCCGCCGTCGATAGTGGCGGCTGCGGCGACGCCGCCGAGGTCGCGGATTTGCCGCCGTGGGATTTCACGGGCGGCGACCTCGCGCGCTTCCGACGTCCGCTCCCTGCCTCGGGGGGTGGTGCCCTGTCCTGAGCGCAGGGCCGCCCGCGGGTCACCGCCACCGACGTCCGGCGCAACCCCGAAGCCTTGCTCGCCGAAGTTTCCGGGGATGATCCGGTTGAGAGCCCGAGGAAGGGAAGATCGCCGACTGCGGGATGTGCTCGCGGCAGCCGAGGCGATTCGAGATGTTACTGCAGGGGTGTTCAGTGGCGGAATAGTGCCTCATGGGCCACTTCGAGGATGGCGCCGTCGCTGGCTTGTGGTCGACCTGATCAAATCACCCCTCAGGGGAATGCGTGGAGTGGACCGCACGTGGCGCCGCGTGCGGTCCACTCACTGACGGTGACTCGCCTGCCGCGCATCATACCAACGAAGCGGAATTCAGCGAATCAATCCCCGGACTAAGTCACGCCCTTGCTCGGTGCTGCTTCGCACCTGTTCGGCGACCAGCTCGACACTCCGCGTGAGGTGTTGATCGACGATATCCGGCCACTGCACCTGCTCGGCTTTGCCACGAGCATCGTCGTTGGCGTGAGGAAACTCTGCGGCGATCCCGTAGATCAGCCCGCCGAGCACCGCATCGAGCAGCATTTCCGCGTATATGGGCACCGTCACGTCGGGAAGCGGTTCTGCCCCCGGCGCGATTTCCTGTACCTCCTGCCCCGGGTACCATGGGTTGAGCAAATGTTCGAGCCGCTCCCAGATTCCTGGGCACAGCGGGCGAATGATTTCCCAACCGATCCACCGTATGACGTTGCACTGCCCGGCGGCGCGCCCGAGCACGTCACGTGCGGCCGATCCGATACGGGTCAACTCACCCAACTCTAGAGCCTCCACGCTCGCAAGGAAGTGCGGGCGAAGATCCATGACCAGAACGTGGTGCCAGCGAGCCCACCACAGCGCCCGCCACGCCATACAGGCTTGGTTCGACGGCCGCGCCAGCCAGACAGCAATGTTGTGGAAGTACGCCTTGATATCGGCGAACGCCGCTCGTCCCGCTGGAGTAGCAAGGAAACCAAGGTTCTTGATCGGACCCGGGTCGCCGAGCTCGCCGGTGAGGTTGACATTGAAGAAGTGATGCCACGTGGCGTCCACTGCGACTCGCCCGATAGCTGCACGGTGGCCATCGTAAGCACCGATCGCTCCGAACGTTCGTGGGTTGAGGGGGCCCTTGAAGTCGTTAATGGTGCGACCCACGATAGTGGAGTACGCGATGACTTCCGGCGCGATCCCACCCGGGTACTCCGTCACGGTGTAACCGTCGAAGGTGAAGTTCGCCGTGAGGTCCGAGGGTTCGTAGCATTCGCCTTCGTGGGGATGGTCAGGAAGAACCCGGATCACACCGCGCGGCCCGCACAGCAGTGGGTGTGGATGGGAGACGAAGAAGAACTTGTTCCATGACCAACCCGAGTACAGTCGAGGGGTGATTCGTTGCGGAATATCGTCGGACTGGTCGTCTAATGTGACTCCCGGATCGTTGCCCTCGCTCAGTGTGTCATGGCGGTTCGGGCCACCGATAGGTGGCGCGACGGGCTCTCCGTTCGGACCAGGATTGGGCCAGTGCCACTTGCGCATCGAACGCACGCGTGGTATGGCGCCACACATCGCCACTCCGAGATCCTCGTGGTCGCCGGTGGCGAAGACGCCGCCGCCGCCGTCCATGAATTGCGAGATGGCGCGCAGCTCTGGTTCGCTGATCTCGCCGCCAGCTCGCTCGACCGCGAACAGCCACATCTGGTCATACTGCGACAGATCGTGGGTGTCGAAGCGGAAACTCGTGATGTCAGCGTCCGGGTCGGCGCCTCGATGGGCTTTCGTCACCTCGAAGCTCACCCACGGTCCCGGCGGTACCGCGAGCACACCGAGCAGGTCCTCCAGACCGAAATCGCTTCCCCCGAAGCGGCCGAAGCCGTCAGTGACAATGAGGATACGTAGGTTGCACGGAGGCAAGAAGATCGGGTGAAGTTTTCGGGGGTCCAGCGCGTGGAGTTGTTGCCGGTCAAGTACCACCCGAATCTCATTATTGAGATCAGCGCGAAGCGTGGGTGGCTCGATATTAGGCATACTTGTTCCTTTCTTTCGGGCACCATCCCGAGGCGCCACGTAGGAGGAGGCGCTAGAGTCCGCGGTAGATACATCACCACTGCGATGTCACTCAGCGGAGTGCCGTGGGGACGGTGCTGACTGCGACCACCCAGCCAGCGGAGTTGACGTCGCCGACGCTAAGAAACCTTTGCCACGTCAGTGATCCTCCTTGAGCTGCACAGCTCTGGTGCGCAGCCGCAGCCGGTGCGCGACCGATATCTGGCAGGATCCGCTGTCATGCCGGGTGCCACCGACATCATGACCCCGCTGTGGCGAGGCGTGGTGGTCTTGCGGATCGTCACGGCGGCCTTCGCGATCGCGATGATCATCGTGCATCACGACGGCTACACCCGGCCGGGCCTGGGGTGGGCGGTGCTCGCCGGGATCGTGGTGTGGACCGTGCTGACCTGCCTGGCCTACAGCTACCACGCCACCCGCCAGGTCCCCGTCATCGTGCTCGACCTGCTGGTGACCCTGGCGTTGATGGGCTCCTCGACGCTGGTCCTGTCCCCTGAGCAGCTCACAACAGGCGCCCCGCTGCTCACCACCGTGTGGGCCTGCGGCCCGGTGGTCGCTGCCGCGGTGCACGCCGGCCCGATCGCCGGGGCGTTGTTCGGCGTCGCCGTCGCGCTGGCCGACGTAGGGGTCCGCGGGTACTTCACCACCGACGTCGCCCGCGACGCCGTACTGCTGATCGGGACCGGGTTCGTGCTCGGGCTGGCCGCGACGGCCGCTCGCCGGGCCAGCGAGCGGCTACGCAGGGCGGTCCGCGCCGAGGCGGCCACCGCCGAGCGGGAGCGGCTGGCCCGGTCCATCCACGACAGCGTCGTGCAGGTGCTGGCTCGGGTGCGGGCCCGGGGCGGCCACCTCGACGGGGAAGCCGGCGAGCTGGCCCGGCTGGCCGGGGAGCAGGAGATCGCACTGCGTTCGCTGTTCGCGGCCACACCGCCAGGCGCCGGCGGTGAGCGGGACCTGGCCGCCGCGCTTGCACTGCTGGCCAGTCCCCGGGTCGAGGTGTCGGTGCCCGCGACCGCGGTGCCGCTGCCGGCCCGCGACGTCGAGGAACTGGTCGCCGTCGCTCGGGAGGCGCTGGCCAACACCGCCCGGCACGGCGGTCCGGAGGCGAAGTCGTGGGTGCTGGTCGAGGATCTGGGTGAGGAAGTGGTGCTCACCGTCCGCGACGACGGTCCGGGTGTCGAGGACGGGCAGCTCGCGCACGCCGAGGTTGACGGCCGGATGGGGGTGTCGCGTTCGATCCGCGGCCGGGTAGCCGATCTGGGCGGCACCCTGACTCTGGACACCGGCCCGGGGCGGGGCACCGAGTGGGAGATACGGCTGGCCCGCATCCGGCTCGGCGTGCCGCAGTGAAAGTCCGGATCATGGTGGTCGATGACCATCCGATCTGGCGCCACGGGGTGGCCCGCGACCTCACCGAGCGAGGTTTCGAGGTCGTTGCCACCGCGGCTGACGGCGCGGCCGCGTTGCGCATCGTTGCGGCTGTGCGTCCGGACGTCGTGCTGATGGACCTGCATTTTGCCACCGGCGGACCGTCCGGGGCGGAGACCACCCGGCGCATCATCGACACCTGGCCCGACATCCGGGTGCTGGTGCTGTCCGCCTCCGGCGAGCACACCGACGTCCTGGCCGCGGTGCAGGCGGGTGCGTCCGGGTACCTGGTGAAGTCCGCGTCGGTGGAGGAGCTGGTCGACGCCGTGCGCCGGACCGCTGAGGGGGACGCGGTGTTCAGTGCCGGCCTCGCCGGCTTGGTGCTCGGCGAGTACCGCCGCATGGCGCTGAACCCGCGGACTGACTCGCCGCAGCTCACCGAGCGCGAGACCGAGGTGCTGCGCCAGGTGGCCAAGGGGTGCACCGCCCGGCAGATCGCTGACCAGCTGGTGATCAGCCACCGCACTGTGGAGAACCACGTGCAATCCACGTTGCGCAAGCTGCAGCTGCACAACCGGGTCGAGCTGGCCCGCTACGCGATCGAGCACGGTTTCGACACGCAGTAGGTAGCCCTTCAAGTACCGCCAACCCGCTGCTGAGCTGCTCTCAACCGCTGCCAACCCC
>JBOHFU010000289.1:0-5078 GCA_050699675.1 Pseudonocardiaceae bacterium | reverse complement strand
CACGGGCACGGGCACGGGCACGGGCACGGGCACGGGCCAGCCTCACCGGCCTCTCGCCGGGTACGAATGCTGCTGGTCGTGGTGTTGGTGCCGGTCGCGCTGACCACTCTGGTCGGGCTGTGGCTGACCTGGCCGGGTGACGCGCCCCGCAGCGGTGTCGATATCGGCTTCGGGCAGCGGCCGGTGCACGGCGAGGTGCTTACGGCGACCGGCGCCCCGTGCAGCAGCGGCAGCGCCGGGGTCGGTGGTATCGGTGAGGCCGGTGAGGCCAACAAGTGCATCTCGCTCGACGTGCGGCTCACCGACGGCAACTCACCGGGTGTGACCATCCAGCAGGTACTACCCGACGAACCGAGCACGCCGCGGTTCACCGTCGGTGACCAGGTGGTGCTCGCCTACACCGGTGGAAATCCCTCCGAGTCAGGGTCGTACCAGGTCCAGGATTTCCAGCGCGGCACCTCGATGCTGTGGCTGGTCGCGTTGTTCGCCGCCGCGGTGCTGCTGCTCGGCCGGTGGAGAGGCCTCGCGTCACTGACCGCGCTCGGCTTCAGCTTTCTAGTCTTGGTGGTCTACCTGTTCCCAGCGATCCTGGCCGGCGCGGATCCGGTGATCGTCGGGGTGCTGACCGCCAGCGTGATCATGTTTGGGGTGCTGTATCTCACCCACGGCGTGTCAGCCCGGACCTCCAGCGCAGTGCTGGGCACGGTGTTGAGCCTTTTCCTCATCGGCGCGCTGGGAATCGCTTTCTCCGCGGCCACCCAGCTCACCGGCCTGGACGACGACACCGGCAACCTCATCAGAGTGCTGGGCCACGGGGTGGACGCCCGCGGGTTGCTGCTCGCCGGGATGATCATCGGAGCGCTGGGCGTGCTCGACGATGTCACAGTGACCCAAACCAGTGCGGTGTGGGAACTACGCCGGGCCAATCCCGCCCTGGGCGCCCGGGCGCTCTACACCTCCGCGTTGCGGATCGGACGCGACCACATCTCCTCGGCGGTGAACACCCTGGCGCTGGCCTACGCCGGTGCCGCATTACCTGTGCTGCTGACCTTCTCGCTGTCCGGGCAGAACTTCGGCACGCTGATCACCGCCCAAAACGTCGCCCAGGAGGTGGTGCGCACCCTGGTTGGCAGCATCGGGCTCGTCGCCGCTGTCCCGATCACCACCGCGATCGCCGCCGTCGTCGCCCGGCAAGACGATGTCGACCCCGCCGCACAGGAGTGACGAGTCCGAGCTATGCAATCACTCGTTGCTTAACTACCCGCTGCGATGAGGCCGTGGGCCCTACCGGCGCGACGCCCGAGCGATGTACTACTCCGCGTTATACATCTTTTGCTCCCGCATTGGAGGTGGCGGGATGCAGACGGTGGGTGTGCGTGATCTGGTCAACCGTGCGTCGGCCCTGCTCGACGAGCTGGAGCAGGGTGGGCAGCCGATCATCGTCACGCGACGTAGGCAGCCGATCGCCGTGCTCTCGGCGATCGACGCCGAGGAATTCCACGACTACGTCCTGGCCCATGCACCCGAGTTCGTCCGCGGGCGCAAGGAGGCCGATGACGCGATCGCCCGTGGTGAGCTGGGGGTTCCGCTGGCCGACGTGCTAGCGGAACTGGACGCAGAGGATCGCGGAGACCGCCGGAGTACCTGAGCTGCATCTGCGGCCCCAAGCAGAAAAGGACCTCCGCCGGATGGGTCCGGGGCCGGAGCGAGCCCGCATCCTGCCCGGACTTCGCCGGCTCGGCGAGGACGCGTCGAGCCTCGACATCAAAACCATCGTCGGGCCCCCGGGCTGACGCCGGCTACCAGCAGCGGCTCTGGCTCGATACGCCAGAATCAGCGGGTTGGTGGTCGTTTACGACGCTTCCAGGGTGGGTTGGTAGCCCTTGAAGGGCGCCAATTCACAGTCCTCGGGGTCTGCCGGGTGCGGCGAGACCGTGCAGGAACGGGTTGGTGGTGCGCTCCCGGCCGATGGTGGTGTGCGGGCCGTGGCCGGGTAGCACGATGGTCTCGTCATCCAGCACGAGAATCTTGTCCCGCAGCGAGGTGAGCATCTGCTCGTGGTCACCGCCGGGTAGGTCGGTTCGGCCGATCGAGCCGGCGAAGAGGGTGTCCCCGGAGATCAGCAGGCCCGACCCATCGCCGGTTGCCGAACGGAACGTTACCGATCCTCGGGTGTGGCCCGGGGTGTGGTCGACTGTGAAGGTCAGCCCGGCCAGCTCCAAGGACGTCCCGTCGTCGAGCATGCGCACCTCACGTGGCTCGCGGAGCTGGACTCGACCGCCGAAGAACTGCCGCGCGTCGGCGGACAACGCACGCATCGGGTCGGACAGCAGCACGCGGTCCTCTGGGTGGATCCAGGCCGGGATGTCATGGCCGTCGCATACCGGAGTCACGGCGAAAATGTGATCAAAATGCCCATGGGTGAGCAGCACTGCCACCGGATCGAGTCGATGCTGGCGCAACACCTCGTCCAGCGGCTCCTCGGCACCCTCCCCGGGGTCGACCACCACACACGGGCCGCCCGCCTCGGCCGCGAGTACGAAGCAGTTGGCTTGGAAGGAGCCGGTGGGGAAACCTGCGACGAGCACGGCGATCCTCTTCCATAACGGAGGTGGGGATACGTTCAGCCTAGGGGAGCGCGCCTCAGGGAGGCTGCCGTAGGGCTGACCCGCGATCCACCTAGACTGCGCGACGACCGTTGCCCAGTCACAGGAGTTCTGGTGCCCACGAACGAGCAGCGCCGCGAGGCGGCCAAGCGCAAACTGGACCGCCAGCTCGCCCGCCGCGCGGAGCGGGCCAAGGCGCGCCGCCGGTACACGGTAGCGGGGAGCGCGGCCGCGGTGGTGCTGATCGTCGGTATCGTGGTACTGATCGTGTCGCTGGGCGGCCGCGACCAGACGGTCAACACCGCCGCGAAGCCCGCCCCCCCAGCGAAGCCCGCCACCACGGGCGCCACTGAACCGCAACCCGCCAGCAAGCCCGCCGACCCGCCGACCCGGCCGCAGCCGCTGCCAGCCTCGGTCGATTGCCAGTACCCGGCCAGCCAGCAGACCCCGGCCAAGCCGGTCACCCCCCCACCGGGCGGCCCCACCACCACCCTGGGCACAGTGTCCGCGACCATGCAGACCTCGTCCGGCTCGATCGGCCTTACCCTGGACCGGGCGCTTGCGCCGTGCACCGTGAACAGCTTCGTCAGCCTGGCCACGCAAGGCTTCTACGCCGACAGCCCGTGCCACCGGCTGGTCACCAACCCCGGGCTGCAGGTTCTGCAATGCGGCGACCCGACCGGGTCCGGCTCCGGCGGACCCGGGTACACCATCCCCGACGAGGTGTTCCCGGAGCTGACCTACGGGCGCGGATACGTCGCGATGGCCAACACCGGCCAGCCCGACAGCGGCGGCAGCCAGTTCTTCTTGATCTACGGCCCGACCCAGCTCCCGCCGGACTACACCGTCTTCGCCACGATCTCCCCGGAGGGCCTCGAGGTCATCGATCAGATAGCCCGGGCCGGCGACGATGGCTCACTGCAACCTTCCCCAGGTGGCGGCAGGCCCAAGACGCCGATCACGATCACGTCCGTCGACATCGCGGCCTAGGTGCGTCTCGCGGATCTTCGACCAGCCCTACAGTTCCCGAACTCGACAGCAGCGCTGTCCGAGATCGGCTTAACAGCTCTGCTGTCGAGTTCGGGGGGCCGAGAGCACCAAAGATCAATTCGATGACGTGACTCGGTAGACGTCGTAGACGCCCTCAATGTTGCGCACCGCACCGAGCACGTGCCCGAGATGTTTGGGGTCACCCATCTCGAAGGAGAACCGGCTCACCGCCACCCGGTCCCGGGTGGTGGTCACGGAGGCAGACAGGATGTTCACCCGTTCGTCGGCGAGCACCTTGGTGACGTCGGACAGCAGCCGGTGCCGGTCCAGCGCCTCCACCTGGATCCCGACCAGGAACATCGACGAGGACGACGGGGCCCACTCCACGTCGACCAGCCGCTCGGGCTGGGCCCGCAGCGACTCGGAATTGGTGCAGTCGGTGCGGTGCACACTGATCCCGCCGCCGCGGGTGACGAACCCCAGGATCTCGTCGCCGGGCACCGGTGTACAACAGCGGGCAAGCTTGGCGTGGACGTCTCCGGCGCCACACACTCGCACACCGGAGTCGCCGGTCTCACGGCGGCGCTGGACCGTGGAGGGGGTGGCCCGCTCGGCAAGCACCTCCTCAGCGCCCTCCTCACCGCCCAGCAGCGCGACGAGGCGCTGGACCACGTGACGGGACGAGGCGTGATGCTCACCGACGGCGGCATACAGGGCGCTGACGTCGGGATAGTGCAGCTCTCGGGACACCGCGACCATCGACTCAGCGGACACCAACCGCTGCATCGGTAGCCCGACCCGGCGCAGTTCCTTGGCGATGGCGTCCTTGCCGGCGTCGATGGCCTCCTCGCGACGCTCCTTGGCGAACCACTGCCTGATCTTGGCCCGGGCCCGTGGTGAGGCGACGAAGGACAGCCAGTCCCGGCTGGGGCCGGCACCCTCAGCCTTCGAGGTGAAGATCTCGACGACCTCGCCGTTCTCCAGCTGCCGCTCCAGCGCGACCAGCCGGCCGTTGACCCGCGCCCCGATGCAGCGGTTACCGACCTGGGTGTGCACCGCGTAGGCGAAGTCAACCGGCGTGGAACCTGCGGGCAGCGTGATGACCTCGCCCTTGGGGGTGAAGACGAAGATCTCTCGAGTCGCCAGGTCATAGCGCAGCGATTCGAGGAACTCACCGGGATCGGCAGCCTCCCGCTGCCAGTCCAGCAGCTGGCGCATCCAGGCCATCTCATCGACATCCACGGTCCCGTTGTGGGTACCGCGGGTCTCCTTGTACCGCCAGTGTGCGGCGATGCCGTACTCCGCGGTTCGGTGCATCTCGCGGGTGCGGATCTGTACCTCCAGCGGCTTGCCGTCCGGCCCGATCACCGTGGTGTGCAGCGACTGGTAGACCCCGAACCGGGGTTGCGCGACGTAGTCCTTGAAGCGACCGGGCATCGGCTGCCACACCGAGTGCACCACACCGACCACGGCATAGCAGTC
>JBOHFU010000288.1:0-5085 GCA_050699675.1 Pseudonocardiaceae bacterium | reverse complement strand
TGCCACAGCCTGGCACGGCGCATGCCGAGCATCCCGTAGAGCCGGCGGTTCTCGTCGGCGAGGAACGGGCCCGGCCAGCCGACGTGGTCGGCGAGCGCGGCGAGCGCGTCGGGTGGGCTGAACCCGAGGGCGATCAGCCCGATCGGGCGACCGGCGGCCTGCTCGCGCACCTGCACCAGGTGCTGCTGGCAGGGCAGTCAAAACCGGTGCCGGATCGCGGTGAGCAGGTACCTGCCGGGCAGCGCGCCGAGGTCCACAGCCCGGCCGGTGCGCGCGTCGGGCAGCACCAGCCCGTCGAGCGGGACCCGGCGATCGGTCTCACGGGGCACGGACGTCGACGATGGGCAGCAACCGGCGCAGTTCGATGTTCTCGACCGGGTCGAGCACCGAGTGCTGCACGCAGGCGGGGACGAGCTCGCCGGTCTCCGGGTGCGCCATCGTGTAATGGCAGGATGCGAGCCGTTCCTGGGTGGCCACGATCCGCGGATCGGCGGCCTTCTCGCTGCGTTGCATCAGCTCCCACGCCGGTGCCACATCCGCCGTGTCCATGAACTGGTGCACCACGAACGACACCGGCCGCACGCCGTGTCGCAGCAGGGTCCGCACACCGCCGACGCGCCGCACGAGATGGGCCATCCACCGGACTGCGATCGCCAGGATGACCGGGTGGCGCAGGATCGTCCGCACCAGCTTGCCGGCCAGGTCTAACGCCTGCACCCCGGTGAAGTTCACCCCGCCGAAGTAGCGGAAGAAGGCGTCCCTGGTGGCCAGGTCACGCGGGTCATCGCCGGACAAGAACGGGTGCCAGCGCCGCCCGACGAAGAAACCGTAGGCGGCCCGGTTGCAGCGCAGGTCGCCGTGCTGGAACGCGGTGTAGTCCAGCTTGCCGCCCGCACCCCGTTCGATCTCCCGCCATACCTCGTCCATGCCGGTCTGCTGGTAGTCCTCGTGCCAGCGCCGCTCGTCCCCGACGAACGCCGCAGGTTGGAAGGAGAACATCCCGAACCCCATCGCGTGGCAGTCCCGCACCACGTCGGCGATCTGGCCGAGGTTCGCCGGGGTGACCGTCATGTTGTGCGCCAGGAAGAAACGCACCCCGTGGCGGCGGCGCAGCCGGGTGAACATGTCGACGAACCGCTGCCGGTACGGGTTGAGTTCCCGTTCGCTGCCCGCCCGCGGGATGTCACGGCGGCCGAACATGAGCATGTCGAAGTGCCCCGCGAACGACAGCCGCCGCAGCCGTGGCCGTCCCTGCTCATCCAGGGCGAGCCGCTCCAGGTAGTCGTAGTCGAAGTCCCCGTGGGACATGCTCATCGGCTCGCGCCCGTACCGGCGCATCGTCAGCAACGTCGCCGCGTGGTCGTCGGGGCTCAGCAGGGTCACCTCCCCGCCGATCAGCTGCGCGTGGGCGCGTGGTCCGCGCAGCCGGCGCAGCATCGACATCTGCTTGTCGACCTCGGCGATCGTGTGCGACCCGTCCACCCGGACCCGGTTGGCGTCGCGCGAGTGGTAGCAGGGCGTGCACGCCAGGTTGCACCGCGGGAACACCCCGTGGGTCCCCTCACAGCCCACCGCGTGCCTGCCCAGCAGCTGACCAGGCGTCTTGACATGATCGGGAAGCTCAGCCCAGCGGCGGTCGAGCACCGCAGCGAACTCCGGATCGACCGGCCGGGTCCGACGTTCGAACCGCCGCAACACATCGATCAATCGCATGTGCACTCACGAGCATTCGCTGATCGGGCCGAACCGGTTCGCCGTCGGGTTAAGAACAGCACGGGTTAAGAACAGCACGGGTTAAGAACAGCACGGGGTAAGAACAGCACGGTAGTGACCCGAGGGGAAGGTGTGTCGATGACGAGGTTGGCGCTGTGCGGTGGGACCTACTCCAACCCGTACGCGTTGCGGGCCTTCGTCGCCGACGCCCGGGCCCGCGGTGCCGACCGGCTGTGGTGCCTGGGTGACTTCGGCGCCTACGGGGCGGAGCCGGAGGCGATCTGGCCGTTGCTGACCCGCAACGGCATCGAGTGCATCGCCGGCAACTATGAACTCGCGATCGGCCGGGGGGATCCCGACTGCGGCTGCGGGTACGCCGACGCCGACGACAACGCCTTCGCCGCGATCGCCTACGACTACACCCTGCGGCACACCTCCGCGCAGTTCGCTGCGTGGATGCGGACCTTGGCCACTGAGCACCGGGAGACCGTCGACGGGGTGGCGCTGCATCTCGTGCACGGCTCCCCGCTGGCCGTCAACGACTTCTGGTGGGAGTCGCTGCCCGGCGACGCACACCAGATGCGGATCGAGGCATCCGGCGCGGACGTGATCTGCTGCACGCACTCCGGGCTGCCGTGGACCAGGCGCTTCTCCGCTGCGGGCAGGGACACCCTGGTGGTCAACGTCGGAGTGCTCGGCCGGCCAGCCAACGACGGCGGCCAGCACGTCTGGTACGCGCTGCTGGACTGCGTCGACGGCCAGGCCACCGCGGAGCTGGTCGCGCTGGACTACGACTGGCAGGCGCACGCCGCATCGATGCGCGACGCCGGGCTCCCGGAGGCGTTCACGCAGGCCGTGGAGACCGGATGGTGGACCACCTGCCTGGAGATCGTGCCACCAGTGGAACGCTCCCGAGGCCGCTTCCAGCTCTACAAATCGGTGATGCCGTCCTTCACCGGCGCGGAGGTGTCCTGGGCCGCGGCGCCGGAGATCCCGGACAACGGCCTGCCGGTGCTGCCGCTGTTCGGCTCTGCGCTGTTCCCGCCGCGCCTGTGGCTCTACACCAACTTCCACTGCAACCTAGCTTGCAGCTACTGCTCCGTCGCCTCATCCCCGCAGGCCCGCCGCCGTGAACTCGGCGTGAACCGGTTCCGCGAACTGGTCGATGAGGCGGTCGCGGAGGGTTTCACCGAGCTGTACGTCACCGGCGGCGAGCCGTTCCTCGAGCGCGACCTGGTCGAGATGCTGCTGTACGCCACCGAGCAGCTCGACGTGGTGTGCCTGACCAACGCCATGCTGTACCAGGGCTGGCGACGCACCCAGCTGGAGCGGCTGGCCGGCCGCAAACGGCTGATCCTGCAGACCTCGCTGGACGGCGCGCAGGCCCGTTTCCATGACGCCTACCGGGGGCCGGGGTCCTGGGCCAAGGCGATGGACGGCTTGGACGTGGCGCTGTCACTGGGGCTGCCGGTGCGGGTCGGCATGACCGAGACGGCGCAGAACGCCGCTCAGGTCGAGCCGTTGCGGGCGTTGCTGGCCGCCAAGGGGATCCATGGCCGGGACTTCGCGGTGCGGCCGCTGGTCAAACGGGGACACTCCGGCGACGGGGTGGCCATCAGCGAGGACAACACCGTTCCCGAGCTGACCGTCACCGCCGACGGGTGGCACTGGCACCCTGCCGGCGCTGACCTCGACACCTCACCGGACATGCTGCTCGCCGGACCCGACGTCAGCATGGCCGAGGCCAAGCGGCGCGCGGTGGAGCTGTTCCTGCGGCTTCGCCAGCGCGACGGCTCACTACCGCTGGTCTACAACTGTGCTGTGTGAGGAGCCGTCCAAGCTTTCACGAGGCTGGCCCCGGTACTGCCAACGTAGCCGCCATGGTCGCAGGGCTGACTCGACCTTGACCCGGAAGTCCATCTTGGACTTACCGACGGCACGGTCGGTGAAGTGGATGGGTACTTCCATGATGCGGCAACCCCTGCGGCGGGCCAGAAAATTCATCTCGACCTGGAACGCGTAACCGTTGGATCGGACCCGGGCGAGATCAAGACTCCGGAGCTCACCTGCGCTCCACAGTTTGAAACCGGCTGTGGCGTCATGGATGTCCAGATCAAGGACGCGGTTGGCGTACCAGTTCCCGAAGCCTGACCAGTACCTGCGATTGATACCCCAGGTGCTGTCGATGCTACCGCCGGGGACGTAGCGGGAGCCGATCACGAGATCCGCGCCTGCCCGCAAGGCGGCATGCAGCATCCTGGGAATCGCGTCTACGGGATGGGAGCCGTCCGCGTCCATCTGTACGATCCACTCCGGCTCGCCGGGCGCGGCGGGGAACAGGTCGGCGTAGCCGTTGAGCGCGGCGGTGAAGCCTTCCACATAGGCGCGACCCAGTCCGTTCTTTATCGTGCGGTGCAGGACCGAGACGCGCTGGTGGGTCTGGGCCAGCTCGTCAGCCAGCTTGCCGGTGCCATCCGGCGAATCGTCATCAACGACCAGCACCCGGAGCGCCTCCAGGCGCAACGCGAGCAACGCATCCACCAGCGACGGCAGGTTGTCCGCTTCGTTGTAGGTGGGCACTACCACCGTCACCGGCGTGCGCCACTCGTCGCCGCGCAGCTCGGCGAGCTCGGTCACGGAGTGCTCCTTCGGACGTCGACGTGTTCGTAGCGCAGCACGAGCTGGTCGCCGAACCGGGCGCACGGCAACGACGGTAACCGTAACCGGTCCCCGGGTTGGAACGGTGCGGCGTGCCCGAGTCGTCGGTAGGACAACAGCGCCCGGCCGGGTGATCTTGACTTCGCTCGTCAGGCGCCCCGAACGGTTTTGGGTGGCAAGCAGTGCACCGTCGCCAATAACTCGTGCAGCCTCTTCGACCGCGCCCGATTGCAAGTAGCAGAGCCCAGCCGGAGTGCGCAGAACGCCAGACTTCCCACAACGAATTGTCGAACAACTCTAGACCTGCACTAGCGCTAGAGGCGGCTTCATGCGGCTTTCCCCAGCCGCAGCAGGCAGTCACTCTGCTGACCGGCAACCAATCCCTCGTGGTACCAATACGCTGGCGCTTCGGGAGACCTCTGACCGGGGGATGATTCCAGCCCAGCCTGCGCCCGTTCAAACTCGGCCATGCATTCCTTGTGCTGACCGTCAACCGCGTATGCAGTACCCAGCCGCTCGGCGGCGCAGATCTGCAGCAGCACGTCATCGCCTGCTAGGCTCTGGGCGGCTGTCGCGAAATCGATGAAATCGATACCGGATGCGTTTAGCTTGCCAGGAAGGCTCAGGGGAGGAATGAGCATGAGCCTTGACTGGGCAGGCGCTGATCAGCACCGAATCACTGTCCGGCGTAGCTCGTCGTACCGGCCCTGGGGC
>JBOHFU010000287.1:0-5107 GCA_050699675.1 Pseudonocardiaceae bacterium | reverse complement strand
TCAGCCGTGACACTCTCTCCCATGATGCGCATCGCCAGTGGCACCACATCACTGTTCAGCCGGGCTAACTCGGCCAGCAGTTCACGGTCGGCGCGGATCACCGGCATCTCCTCTTTGCGCTCGTGGCTGGATGGCACCCAGCGCCGGGGGCAACAAGCCGGCCGGACATCCGGGGCGTCCGTCGGGGCGCCGGCTCAGGCACAGCCCGACGCTGGGGCCTCGCACAAGTGAAGCGGTGCGCCCGCGGTGTCGGACACCCTCCGACACGATCTGCGACACTTCGTGCACCATTCACGGTCGTCGAACGGGGCATGCCTTGATCGATCGTCACACCATTGTCGAGGCCCGGCGCAGGCTGGGCCGCCAGCTCGCCGAGCTACGCAAAGCGGCTGGTTACAGCCAGCACGAGTTCGCCCCGCTCACCCGTTACGCCCGCAGCACGATCGCCAACGTCGAGGTCGGCCGCCAGCATGTCCCGCGCACATTCTGGCAACTCAGTGACGACCTGCTGAGTGCCAACGGGACGCTGAGCCGCGGCTACGACCACCTCCGGGAGCTCATCCGCCAGCACCATGAAGAGGTTGCCCGCGCGCTGCGCGAGAAGTCCGAGGAGCACGCCGGCGTCGGTGACTACCAGGAACAAGATGATCTCCTGTGGCGCGAGGTACCGTTGGATCCCATGAGGCGGCGAACACTCGTCACCTGGGGTGTGGCGACCACGACCGCTGCTGGGCTGGGCCTTGCCTCAGTCGGCGCGGTGGGTGCCGCCGACGTAGGACGGCTCCAGCGCGCCGAAGCCCGGCTCCAGGGTCTCGGTCACCGGCACGGCGGGGAGAGCCTGTGGCAGGCGGCGGCGGCCTCGGCCGATGAGGGCTACCTCATGCTGGAGCGGGGCAGCTACGGGCCAAAGGTCGGCAAGCAACTGCTGATGGCGACCGGCAGGCTGCGGCTCTGTGCCGGTTTGCTCGCGTTCGATGCCGGGCGCCAGCATGCTGCCCGGGCGTGTTACACGGATGCCTTGACCTTGGCACGACAGGTTGATGATCCCGAGGTGGAGACGAGGGCCCTCTGCGGCCTGGCCCGGGACAGCTACCTTCTTGATCGACCGCGTGAAGCGCAACGGCTGGCGACCGCCGCCGAGCACGTTGCAACATCCTCGAGTGGATCGCCTCGGCTGGCCGTCCTTCCCCACCTTCGCCGCGCCGTGGCGAGTTCATTGATGGCGGATGCACCGGGGGCGGATTTGGCCATCACCCAGGCCCGCAAGGCGCTGGATCGCGACCCCGATGAGCCGGCCGAGGAATGGAGTGCGTTCCTCACTCCGTTCGAGGTCGACGCTACCGAGGCCACCTGTGCACTGGAACTGGGGCGGGCATCTCGTGCTGAGGCCCTGCTGGAGCAGGTCACCGTCGTCTATGAAAGTAGCCGGTTCAGACGGAACTGTGCCCTGAACCGAGTGCGGCTCGCCCACGCCCGCCTGGACCGCGGTGCGGTGGATGGCGCTGCCGAGGCGGCCAACGCGGCCGTCGATGATCTCTCCGGCGAGCTGGCGAGCTGGCGGGTGAGTAGTGAGCTGGATGCTGTCGCCCGCCGTCTCGCCCATTATCCCGAAGTCCCCGGCGTCGTCCGCTTTCTCGCCCGCCGCGGCGCGATGAACGTCTAGTTCACTGAACCGGAGGTTTTCTCGATGAACGTCGTCGTGCCCGAATTGGCTATCAGCCAGCACAATGCCCGCGGCTTGCACGAGCAGCGACAAGACGTCCTTTCTGTTTATTCAGAAGCCAACGCTGATCGACTGGATGATCCGTTCTACTCGCTCTCGCGTTACTGGGAACGCCTGGTGGCTTACGCTTCGCTCGATGGATTCGGCTTCGTCACCGGCCGGCTCGGTACTGAACTGGTCGGTTACGCGCTCGGTTACCCACTCCCAGCAGGATCAGGCTGGTGGCGTGGCATCCGGGGAGAGGTCGACCAAGCATTACTGACCGAAACCGGGCAACGCACTTTCGCGTTCACTGAACTGATGGTACGCCCGCAGTGGCGCCGCCGCGGCTATGCCAGTGCCCTGCATGACGCGCTGCTTCGTCACCGACCCGAGGCGCGGGCTACCCTTCTCGTGCGGCCGGACAACACTGCGGCCCACCATGCATACCAATCATGGGGCTGGTACAAAATCGGCGAACTCCAACCATTCGATGACGCGCCGATATTCGACGCAATGGTACGCAAGTTGCATGAGTAAGCAAACCTGCACGGGTGGACGTGACAGACCTGGACGTACCGCACGATCCTGCTGATCTCAACGAGGTGAGGGCGAGGCTCCCCGCAGGACTTGGACGCGGCTCTCGGCGTTCCCGGCGTGTTCAACGGGGACGTGGGGTTCAACGTGCAGATGGCAGCGCTGCATCCACACACCCCGTTAGCCGGAAGCGACAGTGCCCCGTTGGAGAACCTCGGGTGGCATCGGGCGGTGCAGTCGCCAGGTGATCGCGATCGGCCGTTCGCCGCGGTGCTCCACCAGCGTTACTTCTCCCAGGCACAGGTATGGCACCGAGCCCAGGTCGTCCTTACGCGCTGCGCGCACGAACAGGAGCGCCCGGCTGCCACCCGTGAGGTAACGGCGGCCGGTGGTCGAGTCCCGGGACGTGGTGTTCTGGGACTCCCAGTGGAACAGGTCCGCGGCGAGCGGGTAGTCGCGGTACCGGGTGGCCGGTGAGAAGTCGCGCTCCTCCTTGCGCAGTGTCACAAACAGGGCGTCCACCCCCGTCTCGGGGGCCCAGGCGACGCCCGCAGCCCGCCCGTGGGGTTTGCGCTGCCAGTGTGCCCAGCCGATTCCGGCGAGTATTTCCTCACGGCGGTAGCTGGCGTGCGAGAGGAGCGTGACGCCCGGTATACCGAGTTCGCGAGGAATGTGCCGGGCCCGGTCAGTGGTGAGCGCAAGGAGCTCCCCGATTTCGGCGGCGACAGCGGGATGCGTGGACAGCTGGGCCAGACCGTCGTCGTAGGACGCGAAGTCACCCCGGTCGGGCCACAGCGTGAAGAACAGCATCCGCGCGACGGCCTGCTCGTGCGGCGAGAGGGAACCGTAGGACGACCTCTCCGCTGCGGCGAGCCGGGTATAGAGCGCCGACCGCTCCGCGTCGTCCACATGGGACAGTGCGACTACCCGCCGCAGCAACGAATCCTCGTCGGGGCCGGCAGGCAGCGTGGGAAGTCCGGCCTCACGGCGCAGCCCGGTCCAGCTCTGCCCCGGTCGCCCATACACGTCGGCCAGCTCCCACCCCGACTCGGAAAGGAACTGCGCGAGCGGCAGGTCACCGTGCGACCGGAGGTCGGCGACCAGCTCACGCCGGGAGCGCGACAGCGCACCACGGACATTGTCGAGCACGATGTCGCGGGCTACCCGGTCGAGCACCAGCTGCGATCCCGAGGGCAGGAAAGGGAATCCGTGTTCGATCTCCCGGCCCAACCGGCTGCGCGACGTTCCGGTCAGCGCTCGATACCGCAGATCGAACCGGTACTCGCGGCGGTGCTGCCCGATGAAGTCGAGCACCGTGAGCACCGCCTTGCCCGGCGTGCGCCGCAGCCCGCGTCCGAGCTGTTGCAGGAACACCGTCGCACTCGACGTCGGCCGTAGCAGCAACAGAGTGTCCACATCGGGCAGATCGACGCCCTCATTGAACAGGTCGACGGTGAACAGGCACCTGATGTCACGGTGGCGCAGCGCCGCGGCGGCATGTGCCCGCTCGGCGAGCGGGGTCTGACCGGACAGCGCCCGCGACGGGATCCCGGCCTCGGTGAACACCCTCGCCATGTACTCGGCATGTGCCACCGAGACGCAGAAGCCGAGCGCGCGCATCCGGCTGGTGTCCGTTACCTGGCGGGCCAGCGCCTTGAGCACCAGCCGTGCTCGGCCGTCATTGCCCGTGTAGAGCCCCGAGAGCCCGGCGACGTCGTAGGCGCCGCGGCTCCACTCGATCGCGGTGAGGTCGGTGTTGTCGGCGATGCCGAAGTAGTGAAACGGGCAAAGCAGGTCCTGGTCGAGTGCGTCGCCCAGCGGCAGTTCGTACGCGGTGCGCCCGTCGAAGAAACTTCGCACGTCGACGCTGTCTGTTCGTTCCGGAGTGGCGGTGAGCCCGAGCAACTCGCCGGGGTGCAGGTGGCCCAGCAGCCGGCGATACGTCGCCGCCTCGGCGTGGTGGAACTCGTCGATGACCACGACGTCGAACTGCGGCAGCTTCTCCACTGTGGACAGCGACTGCACGGACGCGAACACGTGCTGCCACTGCTGCGGACGCTGCCCGCCGACGTACAGCTCCCCGAACGTCCCGTCGGCCAGCACCTCGCGGTAGGTGCGCAGCGCCTGGTCGAGGATCTCCTTGCGATGCGCGACGAACAGCAGCGACTCGCCCAGACCCTGGTGACGCAACCGCTGGTAGTCGAGCGCGGCGACGACCGTCTTGCCGGTGCCGGTCGCGGCGATGATGAGGTTGCGGTGCCGGTCGTGCACGGCGCGCTCGGCGTCGAGCGCCTCCAGGATTCGCTCCTGATGCGGGCGCGGGCGTACCTCCAAGCCGGACAACGTGATCGCGCCGCCGGAGCCGCCCTCGGTCGCCAGCGCCCGGTCCAGCAGTTCGGCGTCGCGATCCGGGTCGTAGGGCCGGAAATCGGGGTCGTTCCAGTAGGTGTCGAAGGTGGCTTCGAACTTGCGCACCAGCACTGGCGTGGCGATCGCGGAGATCCGTACATTCCACTCCAGACCGTCCAGCAGCGCGGATTTCGACAGGTTCGAGCTGCCGATGTATCCGGTGTCGAAACCGCTGCGGCGCCGGAACAGCCACGCCTTCGCGTGCAGCCGGGTGGACTGCGCGTCGTAGCGGATCCGCACCTCGGCGCCGAACTTGCGGACCAGCTCGTCCAACGCCCGACGTTCGGTCGCACCCCGGTAGGTCGTGGTGATCACCCGTAGCGGTACACCGCGGGCGCGTAGCGCGTCGAGTTCGTCGGCGAGAACCCGGATGCCGTGCCAGCGGATGAACGCGCAGAGCAGGTCGACCTGGTCTGCGCTGGCGAGCTCGGCCCGCAGCTCCGCGCCCAGCGAAGGCTC
>JBOHFU010000286.1:0-5135 GCA_050699675.1 Pseudonocardiaceae bacterium | reverse complement strand
CACCGGTCCGGACGGACTGCCGGCCGCGGCAGGCGGGATCCCGAGCACCGGCAGCAGCAGCGGGACCGCCGCCAGCCGCGCGGTGTCGCCGAAGTCCGGCTTGCCGTTGAGGTTGACCAGCAGCGGGTACACCCCCGGTTCGTTGATCTGCAGCGACTCCAGGTCCGCCCCGCCGCGCAGCGGTACGTCGAGCTGGAACGGGCTGCTCTGCCCCGGGGCGAGGTCGCCTTCCACCGGCTGGAACCGGGTGACGTGGGGCGCCTCGGGAACGTCGCGGACGGCCCGTGCGGCCGCCTCGTCGGAGCTCAGCGGTTCATCGCGTTGCAGCCGGACCCCAAGTTTGGTGATGGGCCGGTCCCCGACGTTGAGCACCCGGCCCGTGACTCTGAGCACCGGTGGGCTGGAGGCGGTGACCACCCGAGGTGACATCTCCGCCAGCTCGAGTCGAGCCAGGACGTTCGCCCGCTCGGGCTGTTTCGGATGGGGTTGTTGCGCCTGGAGTTGCGCTGCTTGCGCCCGGGGGGCGCTCGGCGTCAGCAATCCCAGCACCGCCACCAGGAGGGCCGCGGCGATCAGGTGGGCTCTGCACCTCACCCGGCACCTCACCCGGGGCGCCTCACGCTGAGTCCGCGAGTATCGCGGTGGCGCGACGGACGAGGCGACGCTCGTCAGCGTAAGCCAACCGCTCCGGCAGGTCGGCCAGCGGCACCCAGGCCACCTCGGTGACCTCCACGTCGGCATCGGATAACTTCCCGCCCAACGCTCGCAGCAGGAAGTGGTGCACCGTCTTGTGCACCCGGCGGTCCTCGGCGACGAACCAGTAGTCGATGCTGCCCAGAGCGGCCATCACCGCGCTATCGATCCCGGTCTCCTCGGCGACCTCGCGCACTGCCGCCTGCTCGACGGTCTCGCCGTTCTCGATGTGACCCTTGGGTAGCGACCACAGCAGCCGGCCGCGCCGATCCAGGCGACCGATCACCGCGGCCCGCCCGGTCTCGATGTCGACCACCAGCCCACCAGCTGAGGTCTCGTCCACCGTGCGCATCCGACCGGTCCGGCCCTTGGCCTGGCCTGCCCCGCGTCGGCCGCCACGGACCTGGCCAGTTGCCTTCCGGGCGGCCTTGTTACGGCTGGACCTACCGGAGGGCGGGGGCATGGCGCCGATGGTATAGGCGTCCCGCGGGCTGCCCATGGCCCGCCGCTGCGCCGGTTGCGCACCCCACCGCTGGCGACGGCCGTTAGGCTGACTCCCCGTGTCGCCTTCGCCCTCCGCGGTAGGAAATCGCATGCCGTCCGTGAGCACGGCACAGCAGAATGCGGTGGTGGAGCTGCTCCGGATCGCGCCGGTGGCCGACGAGCTGGCCGCCCGGTTCAGCGCGGCCGGTCATTCGCTGTACCTGGTGGGCGGCAGCGTGCGGGATGCCCTGCTCGGCAGGCTGGGCAGCGACCTGGACTTCACCACCGACGCCCGGCCGGACACCACCCGGCGGATCCTGGACGGCTGGGCGGACGCCGTGTGGGACACCGGGATCGCCTTCGGCACCATCGGCGCGACCAGGGCCGGCACCCACTGCGAGATCACCACCTACCGGGCCGACCGCTACGACCGGGTGTCGCGTAACCCTGACGTCGTCTTCGGCGACACCGTCGAGGGTGACCTCGCCCGGCGGGACTTCACCGTGAATGCAATGGCCGTGGCCTTGCCGTTGCGAGGTGCTGGCCGGTTCATCGACCCGCACGGCGGGATGGCCGCGCTGGCTCGGCGTGAGCTGGATACCCCCGCGACGCCGGAGGAGTCCTTCGCCGACGACCCGCTGCGGATGCTGCGCGCCGCTCGGTTCGTCTCCCAGCTCGGCTTCACCCTGGCCCCTCGGGTGCGGGCAGCGCTGGCTGACATGGCGCCCGAGATCCGCCGGATCACCGTCGAGCGGGTGGGCGCGGAACTGTCCAAGCTGCTGCTCGGGGCGGATCCGCGGGCCGGCATCGAGCTGATGGTGGACACCGGGCTGGCCGACCACGTGCTGCCCGAGGTGCCGGCGATGCGCCTGGAGATCGACGAGCATCACCAGCACAAGGACGTCTACGTGCACTCGCTGACGGTGCTCGATCAGGTGATCGCGCTGGAGGACGGCGAGCCCGACCTGGTGCTGCGGCTGGCGGCGTTGCTGCATGACATCGGCAAGCCGGCCACCCGCAGGCACGAGCCCGGCGGCGGGGTGAGCTTCCACCATCACGAGGTCGTCGGGGCCAAGATGGTCCGCAAGCGGTTGCGCGCCCTGCGCTACCCCACGCACGTCGTCACCGACGTCGCTGCGCTGACGTTCCTGCACCTGCGGTTCCACGGTTACGGCAGCGGTGAGTGGACCGACTCGGCGGTACGTCGCTACGTCACCGACGCCGGAGATCTGCTGCCGCGGCTGCACAAGCTCGTCCGCGCCGACTGCACCACCCGCAACCGTCGCAAGGCGGCCGCGCTGCAGCGCAGCTACGACGACCTGGAGCTGCGCATTGAGCGGATCCGCGCCGAGGAGGACCTCGCTCGGGTGCGCCCGGACCTCGACGGTAACGCCATCATGGAGCTGCTCGGGTTGAAGCCGGGGCCGGCGGTGGGTCGCGCGTGGCGCCACCTCAAGGAGGTGCGCTTGGACCGGGGTCCGCTGTCCCGCGAGGAGGCTGAGGCCGAGCTACGCCGCTGGGCGCAGGACAACCTCCCCAAGTAAACGGGGCCGGTAGCGTGGGCAGCTGTGCATCCTGACGACGTTCCGGTCGTTCTGCTCGATGAGGAGCGCCGCCCGATCGGGCAGCTGCCCAAGTCGCAGGTTCATCATGCCGCGACGCCGTTGCACCTGGCGTTCTCCTGCTATGTCTTCGACGGCTCGGGCCGGCTGCTGATGACCCGCCGCGCCACCAGCAAGCGGACCTGGCCGGGGGTGTGGACCAACTCCTGCTGCGGGCACCCGCTGCCTGATGAACCCCTCGCGCAGGCGGCAGCGCGGCGGCTGAGCGAGGAGTTGGGCGTGCGGCTGGTTCGCTCGGAGGTGGTGCTGCCCGATTTCGCCTACCGGGCGGTGGCGCCCGACGGTGTGGTGGAGAACGAGTTCTGCCCAGTGCTGGTGGGCAGCGTCCAAGGTCACCCGCACCCCAACCCAACCGAGGTCCTGGAGCACCGCTGGACCCCCTGGCCCGAGATGGTAGCCCTAGCAACGATCGCCCCCTGGGCCATCAGCCCCTGGGCCGCTCTCCAGATCCCCCTCCTCGATGCGCATTCAGCGGGCTCAGCGGGGTTATGAGGTGTCCGATTACCCCGCTGAGCCCGCTGAATGCGCAGCAGCCTCGCCGCGGTCGATGAGGCCGTATAGGGCGGCGGCGATGAGGTAGGCGGCGGCGGCGAGGAGGATGAGTTCGGGGGCGTGGCCGTCGGGGGGGATTACGGTGGCGGCCAGCGCGACGGCCAGCACGTAGCCGACGTTGAACACCGTGTCATAGAGCGCGAAGACCCGACCGCGCGCCTCGTCCCCGATGTCGCCCTGCACCGTGGCGTCCAGGCTCAGCTTCACCACCTGCCCGGCCGTGGACAGGGCGAACGCGGCGGCCAGCATCGTGGGCATGACCATCGGCAGGCCGAGCGTGACGATCAGTAACCCGGCGGCCACCAGCGCACCGCGGACGGTGCGCTGCCGGCCGAACCTGGCCACCAGCAGCGGGGTGAGCACCGCCGCGAGCAGCAACCCGAGCGCCCCGGCGACCAGTAGCTGGCCGACCCCGCCAAGCCCGGCCAGCAGCAGCCCGTTGGAGGTGAAGGAGTTGCGGTAGAGCAGCAGCGCTACCAGGGTGGCGATGCCGAACGAGAGCCGGTGCGCGACGAGCGCCACCAGGCCCGCGGCCACGCTGGGCACCCGCACTGCCGCGGCCAGGCCGTCCCGCAACCCCCTGGCTACCGCGCGGGTGGTCTCGCTGGGCTCGTCGGTGGAGTCCGGTCCGAGCTGACCTCGGTGCAAGCCGGCCAGGGTGGCCGCCGCGACCAGCGAGCCCAACACCGCGCCCGCCGTCACCCAGGCCGATCCGGTGTTGCCCGGCCCGACCATGCCACGCAGCCCGACGGCGCAGATCCCGCCGAACACAGTGACCGCCGCGCCGACGGTGGCGGCCAGCGCGTTGGCCTCTATCAGGTGTCTGCGTGGCACCACATGCGGCAACCCCGCGGACAGCCCTGCCAGCACGAACCGGCTCACCCCGGTGACCAGCAGCGCTCCGACGTACAACGGCACCCCGGCGACCCCGGTCCCGACGGCGAGCGCCACCAGCACGATCGGCACGGTGCGCAGCAGGTTCGCGATGACCAGGACCCGACGACGGTCCCAGCGGTCCAGCAGTGCCCCGGCGAACGGTCCCACCAGGGAGTACGGCAGCAGCAGCACAGCGAGCCCGGCCGCCACGGCTATCGGGTCGGCTTGGCGTTCCGGGTTGAACAGCACGGCGCCGCCTAATCCGGCTTGGAACACCCCGTCGCCCCACTGCGCGGCGAAGCGGGAGGTCAGCAGCCGGCCGAACCCGCGGGTGCCCAGCAGTCGCCGCACCCCTAATCGGTCGGGCCGACGTGCGAGGGCAACGGCCGGCGACGAGGTCACGACCACGCAGGCTAACGGTGTGGTGTGGGTTCGGCGTCAGTGACCGGAATTGTTTGCCGCCATCGGTGCGATATGCGAGACGATGTCGGGGTGCACGAAGTGGAAGCGGGCTCGGCGTTAGTTGCTGCCCCGGCACTGCGGGATCCCAACTTCCGCCGCACTGTGGTGCTGGTCATCGACCACCGCGCCTCGGGCACGCTCGGCGTGGTGCTCAACCGGCCCAGCGATGTGCCGGTGCGCGAGGTGCTGCCGCTGTGGGGGCCACATGCCACCGTGCCGCAGGCGCTCTACGTCGGCGGTCCGATGGAACAGCGCGCGGCGCTGTGCGTGGCCGCGCTGCCCGCCGGGGTGGACGCCGAGCACACCGAGGGCGTGATCAAAGTACGGGGATCCCTGGCCCTGGTCCAGCTCGATGCCGATCCGGACCTGATGGCACCGCGATTGCGCGGGCTGCGGGTGTTCGCCGGATACTCCGGTTGGGACGAAGGCCAGCTCGCCGGTGAGATC
>JBOHFU010000285.1:0-5143 GCA_050699675.1 Pseudonocardiaceae bacterium | reverse complement strand
CGCCGCTGGTAGCGCCGAGGGTGAGCACGATGAACGCCACCTCCACACCTTCGAGAAACACTCCCTTGCCACTGACGGCGAACCCGGCCCAGTCGAACCCGCGGGCCCGGCGGGTCCGGCCGAGCGCGTCGACCTCCTCGGTGAAGGCGGCCGACTCGTCGTGCTTGGCGATCAGCCCGGCCGAACGCAGCATGGCCTTGCGCAGCCACCGGCCGCCGAACAGCAGCAGCAGGGTCCCGATGACCAGCAGCAGCACCCGCTCATCGACCCGCTCGAGCAGGCCCGGCCCGAACGCGATCAGCAGCCCGGCCAGCGCGACGGTCGCGGTCGCTGCGCCGGCCAGCGCGGCCCGCCAGCTCCGGCTGGTGCCTACCGCAAGCACGATCGTGAATGCCTCGACGAACTCCACCAGCGAGGCCAGAAACGCGGGCAGCGCGACCGTGAGCAGGTCCAGCACGCATAGAGTGTAGCCTTTGCTACATCAGAAATCCACAGGAGTAGCAAATGGTTCGCCATGGCGCTGATCGGATCGCGGCTGGGCTAGGCGGCCTCGCGCCGGCGCAGCGCAAAGTCGCCCGGTTCTTCACCGAGCACGCCGCCCAGCTGGGGTTCTTCTCCGCCGCGGAGATCGCTGCCCGGCTGGGCACCAGCGACGCCACCGTCGTGCGCACTGCCCAGACTCTGGGCTACCGCGGTCTGGCCGATCTCAAGCGGGCCCTGCTTGCCGACGCACCGCCGCCGGAGCCCACCCCGAGCGCTCGGCTGGGCGCCACCTTGCGGCACGCGACGACGCCGACCGATGTGCTCGACCACGTGCTGGACGTGCACCGGGCCGCGCTGCACGCCGCTCGGGAGCACCTCGACGAGCGGTTCCCAGCCGCGGTCGCGCTGTTGGCGGCCGCTGAGCGGATCGTGCTCAGCGGCACCGGACCCTCCGCCGCCGTCGCGCATTACGCCGCGGTGCTACTCGGCCGGGTGGGCCGCCCGGCTGCCACGATCACCGCTACCGGGGTGTCGATGGCCGATCAGGCCCTGCAGCTGCGCCGCGGCGACGCGCTGCTGCTGCTGGCCTATACCCGCCTGCACACCCACGCCGCCGTCCTACTAGACCTGGCCCGGCGCCGCCGGATCCCGGTCTTGCTGGTCACCGACGTGCTGGCCGACGTCGATGGGGTGGACCTCGTGCTCACCTGTCCGCGCGGCCGGCCCGGCGAGCAGTCCAGCCATGCCGTCACGCTGCTGCTGCTCGAAGCCATCGCTGTCGCGCTGGCCGCCGCTGAGCGCTCCCGCGCCACCACCGCCCTGCGCGAGCTCAACCGGCTGCGCGGCGAACTGCTCGGCGCTCCCGCCGACGTCGACGCGCCCGAAGGAGAGTCCCGCTAGTTCCGCAACCGCGCCCGCTGGCAGCGGCTGCTAGCCTCCGCCGCCGTGGCACGACGCGCCGAGCGTGGTAACCGGACTGTGGCCCTGACCTGGGCCGCGATAGCCGAGGTTGGTCTTGCCGGCGTTCTCATGGTGTGGCTGATCAGCCCGTCCGCCGCTGGGACGGCGGGCTACGGCTCCCCCCTGTCGATGATCTTGCTGGTCGTGTCGATGCTGTTCACAGCGGTCGGGATGGGGGCTTTGGTGATAGCACCCCGGCTGCCCCGAAGCGTCAAGTTGGCCATGACATTGCTCATCGCGGCCACCGCCGGAGCTCTGATTCCCCTGGCGCTGACCGGACTATTTGCGACCGGCGGCGGAGGTTACGGCCTGCTGCTGGTACTGGCAGTCATCGGCATGGAATTCCTCGCCGTGACCATTCCACGTGCCACCCACCCGAAGCCACCGTGATCCCCCGAGGATCACAGTACGACGAGGAGAACGAGTGCCAGACGAACTGATGCGGGAGCTGGCCCAGATCCAGCAGTACGCCGCCGGCCTGCAGGATCTGCTCGCCACCGCGCAAGCCGAAGCCCCCCGGAGTGGCGAGGGCACGGATGGCACTGGATCCATCCGCGTGTTCTTGGGTCCCGACGGGCTGCCGAACTCGTTCCGTATCGAGTCCGGATGGAACCGTAAAATTCCTGCCGAAGGTTTCGGTGACGCCGTTCTCGAAGCATTTCAGGCCGCTATGGGAGAAAGGCTGGCTGTCTGGACGAGAACGCTGGAGGAGCAAGGTTGGCAGGCGCAGGCCGATCGGCTGCGCGTTGATCTCGACGAACAACCTTCGGTGTCCGGGCAAGAAGAGGTACCGTCCGCCTTTGGGCATCCCGTCGAAGACGTGACACCACGTCCGGTCGACCAGGTCGCCGAGGACATGATCAAGGCGTTCGACCAGATCGGAGACCTTGCCGGGCGGCCGCCTCAGGCGAGCGGGGGTACCGGTTCCAGCCGTTCGGGCAAGCTCGTCCTCACCCTGTCCAGAGCCGGCCTGGTGTCCTGCACCGCCGATCCGGAGTGGGTGTCCGCACAGACCGCGGCCACCCTGATGAACGCTCTCGGCGAGGCGCTCACCGTCGCCCGAGCTGATCTCGAGAACAGCACCGCCCAGGCCGCACCGTCCGGAAGCTTGGACCGTCTGTTCGCCGAGGCGCTTGCGCTGCTGCGCGATCCACGTCGCGTCGTCGATTCCTGAAGGGACCTCCGAGACGATGACTCCACCCAGCAACGCACAGATCAAGGTAGCCACGGACGCGCTGCGAACCGAGGCGGCTATCTGGGATCAGCAGAGCAACGAACTGGACAAGATCATCAGTCACGCCGGCGGCCTACGGCTAGAACGGATTGAGGCCGGCATCTTCCAGGTCATCTTTGATGCCTATACATCCGTGGTCGACCAGGTGACCGCGCGGTCCGGGGAAGGCCGGCAGCGCATGGCGGATGTCGCCGGCACCCTGCATCAGGTCGCGGATACCTACGACGGGGAGGACGCGGCAAACCTGCACCTCCTCAAGAACCTGTACTGATCCGAGGGAGACAGCATGGCTTTCAGCGAGGCGCAGTTCCACGCCGCCGTCGATAAGATCGACTCTGGCATGTCGGATCTCTCCGGGAAGATCGGGCAGATCCGGCCGACCGCCGAGTCGGCAGTGGACCATTGGTACGTGCCGGGATTCGTCGCGGATGCGGTCCTGTGGCTGGCCGACAAGGCGATCAGCCTGGCCAAGGCGGTCTGGGACAAGATCGTGGAGCTGCTCAAGGGCGTGGCCGCACCGGTCTACTTCTTCAAGTACGCCTTCGACTGGCAGGACATCCGAGGACTGGCCAGCGGCGTGAGCGGTGAGCTCAGCCCGGCGGTGCTGCCCGCCGGCAAGCACTGGAAAGGCTCCGCCGCCGAGGCGTACTCCAAGATCATCCTACCGCAGGCCAGCGCCGCGACCCGCATCGGCACCATCGCTGACAAGACGGCGGTGGCGCTGGGCATCTGCGCCGCCGCGGGCCTGGCGTTCTACTTGGCCCTGGGCATCATTCTGGTCAAGTTCATCGTCGCCATGGTCGGTGTCATCGTCGCTATCGGTTCCGTCGCCTTCTCGTGGGCGGGAGTGGCGCTGGCCGTCGAAGAAGCCGGGGTGAACACCGGCCTCATCATCGCCGCGGTGACCACCCTGACCGCGGTGCTCGGCGCCCAGGCGCAGCAGATGGTCACGCTGCACGGTGAGGCGGTCGACGCCAGCACCTTCCCCGGCGGCCAGTGGCCGGACCCGACCACTGGTTCCTACCGCGACGGCTCAGTCAAGGACGGGACCGCGAACTGGTCGTACGCGGGCTGATCGACAGACTTAGCGGCAGCGCCCGTCTATATACATACGTTTGTCTAGCTCCGTAGTATCGTCGCTTGCGAGGGTTGGCAGCGGGAGGCCTCGATGGCGCTACGACAAAGGATCCGGTGGGCGGCTCGGCACGGGCTGGTCAGGCGAGCCATACACCGCCAGATGCGTGCCGGTGACCTGGGTTCGCGGCTGATGATCGACCCGGCAGTCCGCGAGGACCCCTTCCCGTACTACGACCAGCTGCGCGAACAAGGTCGAATCGTCAGCAGCGAACTGGCACTGATCACAGCGCACCACGAGGTCTGCCTGGCGGTACTGCGCAGCCCGGACTTCGGCCAGCTGCGCTACGACCGGCTACCCGGACCACTCCAGCTGGCCATCAAGATCGGCGGCCGCGCGGTCTTGGGGCCGATCGAGCCACCGTCCATGCTGGTGGCGGACCCGCCCGAGCACACCCGCTACCGCAAGCTGGTCACCCGGGCATTCAGTGCCCGGGTCGTCGCGGCGATGCGCTCCCGCGTCGAGGAGATCGCCGAGGAGCTGCTCGACGAGATCGCCCGGTCGGCACCGAAGGCCGGCCCGGATGCCAGCGAGGCGACCGTGGATCTGGTGACGCGCTACGCCAGCCTGCTGCCGGCCACCGTGATCGCCGAGATGCTCGGGGCACCGCTCACGATGCGTCGCCAGTTCCTCGACTGGGGGGCCGGCGCGTCGCTGTCACTGGACGTCGGATTGAGCTATCGCGACTTCCGCCGCTCCGAGCACGATCTGGCCGCGCTGCACCGCTGGATGCTCAGCCACTTCGCCGAGATCCGCCGCGCCTCCCGTGACGACGTCCTCAGCTCCCTGGTGACCGCGCACGATCAGAGCGATCAGTTGACCCTCGACGAGCTGAGCAGCATCGCGATGCTGCTGCTCGCCGCCGGTTTCGAGACCACGGTCAACCTGCTGGGCAACGGCGCCGTCCTGCTGCTGCGCCACCCCGACCAACTGGACGTGCTGCGGGCCCAACCGCAGCGCTGGTCCGGCGCTGTGGAGGAGATCCTGCGCTATGACTCGCCCGTGCAACGCACCGGGCGAATCGCGCTGCGCGACACCGAGGTGGGTGGGCGTCGGGTGGCCGCGGGCTCATTGATCATCCTGCTGCTCGGCGGCGCGAACCGCGATCCAGCGGTCTTCACCGACCCAGACCGCTTCGACGTCCAACGGCCCGAGGCAGACCAGAACCTGGCGTTCTCCAGCGGCATCCACTACTGCATCGGCGCCGCGCTGGCCCGGCTGGAAGGCGAGGTCGGGCTGCAGGCACTATTCCGCCGGTTCCCCGATCTCGCACTCACCGGTCCCCCACACCGGCGCCCCACCCGCGTACTCCGCGGCTACGACATGATCCC
>JBOHFU010000284.1:0-5195 GCA_050699675.1 Pseudonocardiaceae bacterium | reverse complement strand
TGGTCGACCAGCAACCGGTGTTCCAGGTGCTGCCCGGCGTCGGCGAAGTACAGGCCGAGCAGCTCGGCGTCGCCGCCGGGCTGGGTGAACGTCACCGTCGGGGATTGCCGGACCACATCGCCACCCAGGCTTACGGTGATGGCGCGCAGTACCGCGTCGCGGCCCAGCCGGGCATGCTGCGCGGCGACGTGCACTGCGTCGTCGGCCCAGTCCTGCACACTGACCAGGGTCAGCCGGGCACCGTCGGCGAGGATCAGTTCGACGTTCTCCGCGTACGTACCGTTGCCGCGGTAGTCGAGCACCACCACGGCCTCCGCGAAGGGTTCGAGGCGCACCTGCAGGTGCCCGTAGGCGACTTCACCCGGGCCCGGCCCGGTGACGGTGATCATCACCGGGTCCTCGATCCGGGTTTCCGAGGCCACAGTCACGACAGTGGCCTGCTCGACGGCGCTCCATGCCTGCGCAGCGACCCGGTCGGCGGGGACACCGCCCTGCCCGAGACGCGGGTCGTCGCGGCCCACGTCCTCGACGGTGACGCCGCCGCCTGTGACCCCATCGGCTGCCTGCACGATGACCTGCGCGGTGCCGGTGGCCGCGACGCCCTGGTGCAGGCCGCGCAGCCGTCGCAACGGGGTGAACCGCCACTCCTCCTCACGACCGGTGGGCACCTCGAAGGCGTCCACGTCGTAGGAGGTGAACCGCTGCCCCCGGGAAACCATCGGCACACTGTCTTGTGCCGCGTTGGCGCCGTGCGAGTGCTCGACCAGACCGCGCCGGGCTGATCGGTCAGTGGTAGCCGTCATCTCAGCCGACGGCTCCTTCCATCTGAAGCTCGATCAGGCGGTTGAGCTCCAGGGCGTACTCCATGGGCAGTTCGCGGGCGATCGGCTCGATGAACCCGCGCACGATCATGGCCATCGCCGCGTCCTCGGTCAGCCCTCGGCTCATCAGGTAGAAGAGCTGATCGTCGCTGATCTTGGAGACGGTGGCCTCGTGGCCCATCGACACGTCGTCTTCGCGGATGTCGACGTAGGGGTAGGTGTCCGACCTGCTGATCTGATCGACCAGCAGGGCGTCGCACTTCACCGTGGAGCGGGAGTGGTGGCTGCCTTCGTTGACCTGCACCAGCCCGCGGTAGGAGGTGCGGCCGCCGCCGCGGGCCACCGACTTGGACACGATTGTGCTCGATGTGTGCGGTGCGGCGTGCACCATCTTCGCCCCGGCATCCTGGTGCTGGCCCTCCCCGGCGCAGGCCACCGAGAGCACCTCGCCCTTGGCGTGCTCGCCGGTCAGCCACACCGACGGGTACTTCATGGTGACCTTGGAGCCGAGGTTGCCGTCGATCCACTCCATGGTGGCGCCCTCGGCGGCGGTGGCCCGCTTGGTGACCAGGTTGTAGACGTTGTTCGACCAGTTCTGGATCGTGGTGTAGCGGCAGCGGCCGCCTTTCTTCACGATGATCTCGACGACCGCGGAGTGCAGCGAGTCGGACTTGTAGATCGGTGCCGTGCAGCCCTCGACGTAGTGCACGTAAGCGCCCTCGTCGACGATGATCAGCGTCCGTTCGAACTGGCCCATGTTCTCGGTGTTGATCCGGAAGTATGCCTGCAGCGGGATGTCGACGTGCACGCCAGGCGGCACGTAAATGAACGACCCCCCGGACCACACCGCGGTGTTCAACGCGGCGAACTTGTTGTCCCCAGCCGGTATCACACTCGCGAAGTACTGCTGGAAGATCTCCGGGTGCTCGCGCAATGCGGTGTCGGTGTCCAGGAACTGGACGCCCAGCTCCTCCAGATCCTCGCGGATCTTGTGGTAGACGACCTCGGACTCGTACTGCGCGGCGACGCCGGCCACCAGCCGGGCCTTCTCCGCTTCGGGGATGCCCAGCCGGTCATAGGTGGCCTTGATGTCCTCGGGCAGCTCGTCCCAGGAGGTGGCCTGCTTCTCGGTCGACCGGACGAAGTACTTGATGTTCTCGAAGTCGATGCCGGACAGGTCGGCACCCCAGTGCGGCATCGGCTTGCGCCGGAACAGGCGCAGCGCCTTGAGTCGAGTCTCGAGCATCCACTCCGGCTCGTTCTTCTTGGCCGAAATGTCGCGCACCACCGCTTCGGACAGGCCACGCTGGGCACCGGCGCCGGCGACGTCGGAGTCAGCCCAGCCGTACTCGTAGCGGCCCAGGCTGGAGAGCGTTTCTTCCTGGGTGAGCGGTGCCATCTGCGCTCGCACGTCCTGCTCAGGAGCAGTCGTCATGCCGAGACGCCTCCATCCGGTTTTTTGTGGTGGGATCAGTCGTCCGGGCGCCGTGCGGCGACCGGGCCTCGGGAACGTATGTCGTACATACCGCGTCGCCGCGGGCGATGGTGGCCAGCCGCTGCACGTGCGTGCCGAGCAGATCCGCGAAGGCCGCGGTCTCGGCCTCGCACAGTTGCGGGAACTCCGCGGCCACGTGCGAGACCGGGCAATGGTGCTGGCACAGTTGCGCGCCAGCGCCGACGTGATCGGTTGACGCAGCGTAGCCCTCGGCGCTCAGGGCGACCGCCAATGCTTCGGTCCGCGCGACCGGGTCGGGCGCAGCGGCCACCTCGGCCCGGTGTCGATCAACCAGGTCGATGACTCGCCGCTCAGCGAACGAGCGGACCGCCTGCTCGCCGTCGCGCTCGGACAGGAAGTGCAGTGCCGCCACCGCGAGATCGTCGTAGGTGTGCCCGAACCGCGACCGCCCGGCGGCGGTGAGCAGAAACACCTTGGCCGGACGACCCCGGCCGCGGGGCCCGCGGCGCGGTGCCGAGCGGTAGCTGGCCTGCCCGTCAGCGAGCAGCGCATCCAGATGGCGACGCACCGCAGCGGGGCTCAGGCCGAGCGAGTCCGCGACCTGAGCCGCGGTCACCGGCCCGTGCTCCAGCAACATCCGCGCCACCGACTCCCGGGTCCGGCCGTCCCCGCCGGCGGGCGCGTGCGCCGCCGACGTGCGGTCCGTCCCGAGGTTTTTCACAACGTCCATGTTACGTATTTCAGCGGCCGGTGCAAACCCCCGCGTGCTCACTGGAGGGTGCCGCCGACGGCACAGCTACCCTTCGCGGCGTGGTGGCCGGGAAAGTGCGGGGTGTCGGTGTCCGTTTCTGGGCATCCGAGCCCGCGCTGGAAACGCGGGCCACCCCATCCGAGGGCACCGGTTTAAGTCCGGGCGAGTCCCGCCAGCTCGATACCGTGCGCCGGTTCGGCACCGTAGGCGCACTGCTCATGGGTCTGGGGTCACTCGGTGCGGGCACGGCTCCGGTGCTGGGCAATCCGGTGGTCGGCCGCCCTCTGCTGGGCCTGTTCAATCGGATGCCCACCGCATCGCTGGCGATCGCCTACACCGGCATCGCCATGGTGGTGCTCGCCTGGTTGTGGCTGGGGGCATTGGCCGCTCCCGGACGTGCCCGGCTGATCTCCCGGGCCCAGCTGGACCGCACGATGATGATGTGGGCGCTTCCGCTGCTGATCGCCCCGCCGATGTTCAGTCGGGACGTCTACAGCTATCTGGCGCAGAGCGCGATGGCCAACCGCGGGCTGGATCCCTATGTGCTCGGTCCGGCCGAAGCATTAGGTGTGGACCACCCGCTGGTCCGGGGGATCCCCACGATCTGGCGCAACACCCCGGCGCCCTACGGCCCGTTTTTCCTCACCCTGGGCCGGCCGATCGACTGGATCGCCGGCGACGACGTCGTGCTCGGTGTGCTGCTGCACCGCACCCTCGCGGTGGCCGGCCTGGTGATGATCGTCTGGGCGCTGCCGCGCCTGGCCCGCCGGGTGGGTGTGTCGCCGGTGTTCGCGCTGTGGCTCGGCGTCGCCAACCCATTGGTGTTGTTCCACCTGGTCAGCGGGGCACACAACGAGGCGCTGATGATCGGCTTGATGCTGGTTGGGCTGGAGCTGGCGCTGCGTCAACCAACAGTGGGCCGTCCCACAGTGGGTCCGGCCCTGCTCGGCGGCACGGTGCTTATCGCGGCGGCGGCGCAGGTGAAGATTCCCGCCGCGCTGGCCCTCGGGTTCGTCACAGTCTGGCTGGCCCGCCACCGTGGTGGTCGACCGCGCGACCTCATGCCGGCGGCGGCGCTGGTCAGCGCAGTCGCAGCGGCCACCACCGTGGCGATCGGGCTGGGCACCGGGCTGGGCTTCGGCTGGACTGGTGCGCTGGACACGCCCAACGCGGTGCGTAGCTGGATGTCGGCAGCGACCGGACTCGGTTTGCTGGCCGGCTGGATCGGCAGCGGACTCGGACTGGGCGACCACACCACCTCGGTGCTCATGCTGGCCCGAACCGTCGGGCTGGTCGCCGCCGGGGGGGTCTGCCTGCTGCTGCTGTGGCGCTGCTGGCGGGGGCGGATGGAGCCGCTGGCCGGTCTCGGGGTGGGGCTGGGTGCCGTGGTGCTGCTGGGGCCGGTGGTACATCCGTGGTACCTGCTGTGGGCCGCGATCCCGCTGGCGGCGTCGGCCACCCACCCGGCCTTCCGCACCACCGCCACCGCGGCGTCGGCGTGGCTCGCGGTGATGGTGGGACCTACCGGGTCGGACTTCCTGTTCCGGGCCTGGGTGGTACCGACCGCGATCGCGACCGCATTGGTCACCCTGGTGGTGCCACTCCTCCTGGTCCGCAACCGCACCCCCCCACTCTTCGACGTCCTGCGCCGTTTAGCGCATTCAGCGGGCTCAGCGGGGTTATCGAACCATCATTAGCCCCGCTGAGCCCGCTGAATGTCCTAACGACCTAGGCTCTGTGGGCGTGAGCCCGTCCGCGCCACCGGCTGCCGTCGAGGTCTGCGGTTTGGTGCGGCGCTTCGGGGCCGTGCGGGCTGTGGACGGGCTCGATCTGCGCATGCCGCCCGCCACGGTACTGGCTCTGCTCGGGCCCAACGGTGCCGGCAAGACCACCACGGTCGAGGTGTGCGAAGGGTTCCTGCGCCCGGATGCCGGCGTAGTGCGCGTACTGGGACTTGACCCGATCGCCGATGGTGCTGCGTTGCGTCCCCGGATCGGCGTGATGCCACAGGGCGGCGGGGCCTACCCGGGTGTGCGAGCAGGCGAGATGCTCGGCCTGGTCGCGGTATGCGCGGCCCGGCCGCTGAACGTCGGATGGCTGCTCGACGTGCTCGGACTCGTACCCGTCGCCAGGGTGCCCTACAAACGGCTGTCCGGCGGCCAGCAAC
>JBOHFU010000283.1:0-5212 GCA_050699675.1 Pseudonocardiaceae bacterium | reverse complement strand
TTGGCGCCAACGCCTCCGGCAAGTCGAACCTCCTCGACGGCCTGCGGCTGATGTCTAACCTCGTGCAGGGCTGGGGTACCCGGAAACTTAAGTCCGGCATCCCGCGGAGCCCGTTCCGGCTGGAGCCCAAGTCGTTGCTTGAGCCGTCGAGCTTTGTAGTGGAGCTAGTGCTCGACGGAGTGCGTTATGTCTATGGCTTTGCTGTCGACGACGAGCGGGTCATCAGGGAGTGGATGCATTCTTACCCCCGTAACCGCAGGCGCGTGCTGTTCGAGCGGGATGGCACCTCGATCGACTTCGGTGCGACGGTGAAGCAGCGGACCCGAGCGGGGGTGATCGAAGACCTGCTGACCGACGACACGCTGTTCCTGGCCGTGGCGGCTCGGCTCACACTCGACCAGTACCAGCCGGTGGCCGAGTGGTTCCACCAGTCCCTCCTGTTTGTGCGGCCATCCAGTGTCCGGAAACGTCGCGACGAGCGACTCGCACGATTCATCGGGCGGTCGGAGTCAGACCGGGTCAGATTCCTTGATCTGGCCCGCGTCGTGGATGTCGGCATCTCGGATATCGCTGTCGAGTACGAGGAAGATCCGGGTGCCGCCGAAGAAGCTGAGGCGCTGCAAGCGATGGTGGAGCGGCTTGAGGGTGAGATGGCAGACGCGGACCAAGAACGTCTGGACCTTGCCGATGAACTCGGTCGTGCCCGGTCCCGGATGAATCTCCTCCGGAGTCTGTCGCAACGTTCAAGGCTGTTGCTCACTCACGGCGGCGTTCGTTTTGAGCTCGGTGCCGAATCCGAGGGAACCCGGCTCTGGTTGGACCTCCTCCCAGAGGTGATCACTAGCCTGGGCAGCGGTCGTACGCTGGTGATCGACGAGATCGACACCAGCCTGCACCCACTGCTTGTCCGTAAGTTGGTTGGCCTGTTTCGCGATCCTATGGTGAACGTGGGACGGGCTCAGCTTCTGTTCACCACACACGATGCGTATCTGCTCGCGCCGGTCGCAGGGGAGCCTGGACTGGACCGAGATCAGGTCTGGTTCGTTGACAAGCGCGCCGACGGCGCATCCGAGTTATACCCGCTGACCGACTTCAGGCCACGTCAGGAGCACAACCTTGCCCGGCGTTATCTGGGTGGGGCGTATGGAGCTGTCCCGATTCTCGATGGGTTCGATCTGCTCGGTTCTCATGTCGCTGCTGACTGACGGAGTCTGGTGAGAGTTCTAGGTCCCCGTCGCGGGAGGTGACTCACTTTCTCACTGCTGACGCAGCCACCGTTGACCGAGCAGCCGGACCTCGGCTAGATCAGTCCAGCCAGACGGCGAGACCGATATGGTGTCCAGCACCTCGGCCATCCCGTGGTTCCCCACATGCTGACCACCCAGAATATGCGCCACCACGTCGCCCCGCCGCCACCGGACGGTGTACCCGTCGTGACGGTGGCGGTCGAGGAACACCCAGCCGACTGGCGCTGTTCTGGGTGCGGCTCCACCCCGGCTCATGCCGATTCTCTCTCTGACCACGCTGTCCCGTTGCTGTTGCCGTGCTCGCTGGCAACACCGTCTGTGGGGTATCCGAATGCCCTCGCAAGCGCCTGTCGCAAAAGGTAGGTATCCTCTCCACCACGAAGGCTGCTGGTTCACTCTGCGGATAGCCCACCAGCAGATAGCCGTTATTGGAGATGAACCCGTGAAAGCCAAGCGTCACGCTCTGGCGGATCGCCGCGAGATCGTGGGCTACACTCAGGAACACCTTGGTGCCGCCTGCAATAGGCGGGCGACTTGAAGATGGTGACGAACGCTGCGGGACCGTGCCGCTGGTTGAGCCAGTCCGACAACTGTGCGAGCGATCCGCTGATCATGCTGGCGAGAATGAGCTGGTGGAGATCACCGGTTTCCTCTCGTCCGACTTCTCGCAGAAACGACTCGTAGCGGGTACCGACACCGTGCGCATAAGCTCTCATGTTCGTCAGGAACTGTTCAGCGCCGGGCTGATCGGCGAGCGCAGTCCTTTGGAGCGGATCTTTGAGCACGCTGAGATCTGCTCCGTCGAGCAGGCCAATCTCGTCGCGAAACGCGAAGTAGTCCGTCCCCAAAGTGTCAGGATGCGGCACGCCTTCTCGTTGAGCAGCGTGCCGTGCAACCATCCGGGCTTCCCGGTCGGTCGCGCCTTCCATGACGATGCCGAGGTTGCGCGTTGATCGGTCAATGGCTCTGTCGGGTGATGAGTAGGTTCGGCCGTCGTTCTTACGGAAATTGATGCCGTACTGGACACGCCCGATCTCGTCGCCCGTGCTCGTGTTCCACATGCGGTAGCGTCGGTAGGTCCCGAAATGCAGGCAGTCGTGGGCGTAGGACCGAAGCAGGTCCAGGGCCGCTACTCCCGGAGATCGCGTCCAGTTACCAGTCAGGTCACCGTACGCGGTGATGACGGCTGCCATCTGCATGTGGCGGTAGCCCTGGTTCGGATAGTGGAACCCGCCGAAAGCGGTGGCCTGGGAGGAGCTTGTGCCAACCCATACCCGCTCCATGGGCAGCAGACGGCGCAGGCCCAGCGTTGCGTATCGGCAGGCCAGGATGGCCCAACCGGCGCTGAAGACGTCCGGATCGACCAGTGGCGGCGAACGGCGCAAGACGTCGGACAACGTCGCGAAGCTGAGCTCGTTGTGGTGGCGATCCAGGCCGGGGCTGGCCCGCAGGGCAGCAAGTCGTCCCAAAAGATCGTGCTGCGCTTGCGGGCTACCGCTGAGCTGTTCGTTCGGGGCCAGGCCGGTCATTTTGCGGCCCACTCGGTCGATCCGTCCTGGGGGTATACCAGGCGCCATTCTTTTCGATCATGAGTCGATGTGCGTCCAGGACACCGGGCGGAAGCTCGTCGAGCGCGAACCACCGCGCCTCGAGGACCTCGAAGGAATCGAGTTTGAGAACCCCGCCAACCAACTCGGCGGCGTAGGCTACTTCGAGGCGAAGCTTGTACCCGCTCTTGATGTTCACCAGTTGTCCAACTGTCACGTCGAGCCCGGTCTCCTCCTTCACCTCGCGCACCACCGTGTCCTCGAAGCGCTCCCGCTTGCGGGCGTATCCGGTGGGTAGGCCCCACTGCCGTCCAGCCGGCCACATACGGTGCCGGAGAAGGAGCACCCGGCCATCGTGATCCCGTACCAGCCCCGTCACCCCGATCATGAATTTGGCGTGAAAGACCCACAGCACGTACCACTGGCCCGGGCCGCGCAGCCGCCGCCACATCCGTGCGAGCAGTTCGGACATGGGATCTCCCTCGGGCTAGTGCCACCGGACAACGGCGGCCGACGTACGGGCCGGTCACGCTATCCGCCACCCTCGGAACGTAGCGCGTCCGGACGCTACCTCCCGGGCATTTCGGATCTTTAATCTGTAGCAGGTCACACCGCGCGCCCCTTCCCTTTCTGCTGGTCGGGTGAGTGGGGCCGGTGTCCCGGGGGAGCGGGCGGTCGCCGCACGAGGGATACGGGCTCGACCTCGGGACACCGGAGTTCGAGGGTTAGGCTCCGGTGGTGCGGCACACGCCCTGCTCGTCGCTCGATGCCCCAGCGCCACGGCCAACCTCGGTGGCGCGCATATGCGCTCGCTCGCTCGAACGGATGCACCGATTCTCCTTCGGAGTGACGCCATAGTGGATACATTGAGCGAACTGCGAATTACCCCGGGTGGCTACGCTGTCGAGGGCCGATGAGTGGTGAAAGTGGTGAAAGATCACTTACCGAACAGGGGCGCACGATGGCGCAGGCGCGGCTAGGAAACGCCAAGCTCGCAGCTGTGATCGCCGAGACTGGCTGGTCACACGCTCAAGTCGCCAACGCCTTCGTTCGGGTGGCTTCAGAGAATGGTGCCCGTGAGTTCGCTCGGGTCGGTCGCTCGCATGTCTCACACTGGGTCGGTGGGTCTCACCCATCGGGATGGGCACCGGTCATCCTTTGTGAAGCCCTGTCCCGCCGCCTGGGCCGAACCGTCACCCTTGACGAGGTCGGGCTCACAGTCCAGTCCCTGTCCGCACGCGTTGCGTTGGACTGGCGTGCGGATACCCTGATATCCCTAACCGATCTCGGGAGAGTCGACGTCGACATGGAACGCAGGCGCGTTCTAGCAGCCGCCACTTACTCCGTGGCCGCGCTTGCAGTGCCTGACGAACCCTGGTGGACGCAGATGGCCGCACGCCGCACCACCCGCGCTACCGCTAGCGCCCGGAGTGTCGGCCGTGGTGATCTTGAGGCCGTTCGCGAGATGGCATCGATCTTCTCGCGGGTCGACCAGCGGCGCGGAGGCGGACACGCCCGCACGGCTCTCGTCCAGTACCTGACTTCGGATGTCGCGAGCTACCTGCGTGGAAGTTACACCGACGAACGAGTGCGCAGGGACATGTTCTCCGCGGCCAGCGAGCTCGCCTACCTTTCGGGTTGGATGGCCTTCGACAACGCGGAGCACTCCATCGCCCAGCACTACTTCGCCGTAGCGGTAAAGCTCGCCGCAGAGGCTGACGATCCGCCCATGGCGGGCCATGTCCTTCGGGCCATGGCGCATCAGGCTGTTGACCTAGGCCACTTTCACCAGGGGCTGGATCTGGCCGCCGCGTCGATGGACGGCAAGCGGTACCTACTGGCCAGCCCGCGTGAACGCGCGCTGTTCGGCGTCGTCTACTCGCGGGCACTCGGCGCGACAGGGCAGAAGTCAGCCGCCGCCGAGGCGCTGATCAAGGCGGAAGACGACCTAGCTTCCGCGACCACCGGCGATGATGAGCCATCGCGGGTGTTCTTCTTCGGCGAGGCAAGCCTTGCTCACCAGACCGCCCTCACGCTGCGCGCTACCGGAGACCTATCCGGCGCCCTCAAGGAGTTCTGCCGCAGCGTGCGCACCCGCAAGGCAACGACGTTCACCCGCACGCACGCCATAACCCTCGGGCACCTCGGCGCCGTACAGGCGCGTCGCGGCGAGATCGACCAGGCGTGCTCCACCTGGTCCACCGCGCTGGACGCCATGGACGGCATCCATTCAGGACGCACCCGCCAGGCCGTAGCCGTCATGCGCGTCGCACTGTCACCCTTCCGCCGTCGCGGTATCCCGGCGATCGTCGAACTCGACGCACGCGCCTGCGCCTATCTGAACTCAGCACCGTGATGCATCCACTCGATGCGGACCACACGGTCGCTTTGAACCGGGTCACCCGGATGCCCAGCCCG
>JBOHFU010000282.1:0-5241 GCA_050699675.1 Pseudonocardiaceae bacterium | reverse complement strand
ACATGGATGCTTGTGGCGCCGTCTAGTGGGTGACCAGCACTAGCGGAGCTGTCCGCGCAGGTCAGGCACGGTCTCTTAGGGACAGTGCGGGACGTGCATCGGTAGCGTGGGGACGGACTCTCCCCGCAAGATCATCACCGTGCTGGACACGCCCACTACCTCGGCCCTATCGTCCGCGATCGGGACACCGCGCGTGCGCACGAGCGAAGGGTCCCATCATGGGCTATGTCGAGACGTTGCCGAGTGGTCGCTACCGCGGGGTGCCGTGGCTGGCGGCCGCTGGGAGGAGGCGGGGTAAATCCCAGACCTTCGACCGCTGGTCGGCGGCTGACGCCTACTGGCGCCGCGCCGAGGCCGAGGCCGACGGCGACTACCGTGCCGCCGGTGTCGAGGTCAGCCGCCAGCAACGCGGCATACCCCTGTTCGCGGCGCACGTGGTGGAGTGGGCGCAGCGCGGGCTGGATGATTGTGAGCTGTCCACCCTGCGCGGTTACCGGTCCCAGGCCCGGATGCTCGCGAAGCGCTGGCCGATCGAGCGGGTCGACGAGATCACCGAGCTGATGATCCGCGAGTACCTAACCGACCTGCGTGATGCCAGGATGTCGCCCTCTACGCGCACATTGCGCCTCACCGTGCTGCGGCACTCGATGCGCAATGCCGTCAAGGCCGGCTACCGGACCGACGACCCGACTCTGACCATCCGGGGACCCAAGCCCCGCGAGCACGAGGCCCGGATCCTCACCGAGCCGGAGCTGATGCTGCTGCTGGCGTGCCTGCCGGGCTGGCTGTGGCCCGCGGCGCTGCTGAGCCATGACGCCGGGCTGCGCATCGACGAGATCGCCGGTCTGCGCGTCAAATCCCTCAACCTGCTGCACGGCACGGTCACGATCGTGGACGTGATCGACGTCGATGGCACCCTGCGGCACTACCCGAAAGGCAAGGTCATCCGGGATGTGCCACTGAGCGGTCGGGCGCTGGCAGCACTGCGTGATCATGTCCGCGACCATCCGCCGGCGGGCAACCTGGCTCCGGTGTTCGGCGGCCCGCGTGGTGGCCACCTGCGTCCCGGTGGTATCCGCGACGAGTGGGATCGGGCGCTGGAGCTGGCCCAGCTCGACGGCGAGAAACCGACCTGGCATGACCTCCGCCACGGTTGCGGCACCGGGCTGGCGGAGGCCGGCGCAGACCCCTGGGTGATCGCGGCGGTCCTGGGCCACCGCAGCATCAAGACCACGCAACGTTACGTGCGCCGGGCCAACCTGACCAGGCAGGCAGCCGCGGTCGGCCGGGCGTTCGGCGCGGGCCGCGACGCCACCAGCGCCCAGACCGCCGGCGAACTCGGCGCGGCTATCTGAGCACGATGATGACGGTGTCGGGAACCACGACCCCGGCCGGGATATGCCTCGGCCGAGGTCGGACCCTCGCGCTCTGTGTGTGGTCACACGACGGCTCGTCGGAGCCGATCAGCTCGTTGATCTCCTGGACAAGTCTCGCGGTGACCGGGGTGCCCCGGCGCAGCCGCACCACCGACCTCCCGCCACTGCTCGCGACCTCCAGCGGCGTCGCCAGGTCGTCCCCCAGCTCGAACAGTGCCATGTAGACTCCTACTCCCCGACGCGCGTAGGCAAGCAAGTCCTCGCGGACTGTAACCGAGAGTGTCACTCTCCGCGCAGGACACGCGCGATCTTCACCAGCTTCTCGCGGTCCGGTCTGAGCAGCTGCCGGTACGCCGCGAGCAGGGCTCGCTCGTCGTCCGACAGGCCCTCGTCGAGCAAGCACTCACCGTCGACGTCGAGCCGCAAGGCCCGGTGGACGTCCGACGGCTCGCCACCGATGATCGCGGCGATCTCATCGATCTGTTTCAAGGTCGGCATCCGGACGAGGTTGCTGGCCGGCCGTAACCAGTACCCGAGGCGGTTCTCGGGCACGCCGGCGGCAGCGGTCAGCTCCCGCACGCTGCGACCGGGGGCCACCCGATCGATGAGACGCCGAAGCTCGGATGGCATGGGTATCGCCTCTTCTCCCGTCCCTCGCTGCCGCGATGGTCCGGGGGGGTGTGTGGACTGGGTCCGGCCCCGCCTCCTGAGCCGGGCCTGATTCTTCCACCTACGGGGCCCCGACTGTCGCACAGAGTCTCACGTAGTGCGTCAAATTCTCACGCATTATCAATTTTGAGGCTCGACTTGACGCACGCGAGGAAGCCAGGCCACGCTACGGACCGTCGCTGTCAAGTGACGCACCGTGAACCAAGACCACCCGATCCCGGAGATCACCCGATATCGCACGCGCACGCGCGGTGCCGCTCCGGCTGGGGTCAACGTGATCGGCCACGTCGCGGCAGCCCACCGAGAGGAGAACCAACCGCCATGACGAGTGCTGCTCCGGACAGCCCGCTGGCCGACCTGCTCCCTATCGAGGACGCCGCCGACTTGCTCGACGTGTCCGTGCCCACCATGTACCGAATGGTCGCGAACGGCAAGATCGCGGCCATCAAGCACGGCGGCAAGTCGTGGATCGAGCCGGGAGAGATCAACGACTACCTCGGGCGGCTGCGCGCCGAGGCCGCCAAACGCCGCGCCGAGCGCGCCAGACGCCGCACCGCGCGCAACAAAGCCCGCCGCGCCATCACTGACGCGCGGCGCAGCTTCTCTACCTGACCCAAGGAGGAGGTAACCCGGAATGAAGACGACCCAGTACGTGAAGCTGGAGAAGGCCATCGCGGCCGCCGCCTCCGGTGACATCAGGGCGCGGTGGCTGTGGGGACTACGGCTGCTCCGCGACCCTGAAGTCTTCAACCCGGGTAGCGGTCAACTCAAGCCCGGGCACGCAGCCGAGCTCGTCGCGGCCGCGACCGCGGCTGGGCTGAAGCTCTCCGAACGCGAGATCCGGTACCGACTGGAGTGCGCGAGGACCTACCCGACAGAGACTCAAATTCGGCACGCAGGTGCCGAATTTCCGGACTGGACCGCGCTGCGCGCGGCCGGTTTCCCCGCCCACGACGCGCCGCCCGACGAGCCCCCGGCCGACCACCGGACGGAGGACGAACGCGACCACGACCATGCCCGCGCCCTGATGGACCTGATCGGCGAGCAGGGCAGCCTGTTCCCGCTGCGCGACTTCGAGCCCGTCACCACGACGCTCAAGGAGCTCCTGGACTACACCGACGCCCAGGACGAGCTGACGGCCCGGTTCGCAGAGCACGGCCGCAAGCGCCGCGCCTACCTGCAGCGCCTGATCCTCGCCGCGGACGACGACCTGAGCATGACCTGGCAGCGGGCACATGACCGCCTCGATGCCTTCGGGGAGCAGTCATGACGAACTCCTGGAATCCGCGGGAGGTCGTCGCCCGGGAAGGCGGGGTCATCGTGCCCGGCTCCGGCCGCCATCGCCGCTTCCGTGAGCCCAGCCTCGCCTTGCTGGTGATGCGCCGACTCCTCGCCGAGGCCCGGGGAATGCTCCGGTGAACACCACCGAACGCCGCCCCGAGAAGCGTCTCGTGCGCTGCGCGCACCCGTCCACCGAACTGTGTGACTGCCGGCTGGCCGCGCTGGCGGAGGTCTTCGCCCGCTGGCCCCCGACACCTCCAGGACAGACCGCCGAGCAGCCCGAACGGGTGCGGGTCGTGCTGGCCGAGCTCCGCGGGCCTGTGGTCCGTCCGCCGTACCAGCGCCCGGAGCCGCCGCAGATCGTCGACGACGGCGAGCGCCGCGGCGATTGGCTGGGCGCTGCGGGCGCCTGGGCGTGCGTGATCATCGTGGTGGTGCTGCTCGCCGCACTGGCCTTCAGCGGGCTGCGGGTGTGGCTGACATGAAAGGAGCCCGCAATGAGATCGAGAAGTTTGGCATTTCTCGCCGGTGCCGTGATCGCGCTGGCGGCGTGCGCGGGGCCCAGCGAGCCCGTCATCACGATCCCCGACGGCGACCGGCGACTGATCGGTGAGGACCTGCAGGCAGGCACCTACCGCACCGAGGGGTCCGCTGTGCACCTGTTTCCGAGCTGCAACTGGAAACGGTTCCGGGTCGGCGGGCAAGGCCTCGTCGCGAGCGGCAGCGTGACCGGACCGACGACGATCGTCATCGAACCCAGCGACGGTGCGTTCGAGTCCCGCGGCTGTCAGCCGTGGGTGCGCCAGCCATGACCACGATCTGGGGCAACCGGCGCACCAAGCAGCTGGTGACCGCCGCGCTGGCCGGTGAGCTCGTCTACGCCGACAACGACGTGCTCATGCACCGCGGCACCTCACCCGACACCCACATCGCGGCCACCAAGCGTGACGCCGCGGTCGTCGCAGTGCTGGTCGACCTCGGGCTGTTACACCGCGACGAGACCACCGGCGCCGTCACCCCGGCCGGTGCGCCATGACCTGGCCCGAGGTCGCGGCACTGGCGGTCATGGTCGGCGGCGCGGTCGCCGTGGCCTGGCTGCTGCTGCGCCCCTGACCACCCCAACGACAGGAGTCCGGGATGACCACCACCACTACCACCGCCGAGACCGGTGCCGAGCGGCACTGGTTGACCCGCTACGACCCGGATGACGGCGAGCCCTACGGCGAGTTCTGCGAATGTCCGATCGGCGCGAACCACGACGGCAGCGGGAATCTGAGCGAGCTCGACGATCGGTCCGGCGCCATCACCGAGACCCCCCCCGCCACGGCAGACACCGGCGCGATTGATCCCCCGACGCTGACCGAGTTCATCGCAGGCCAGCTGTGCTCCACGCACGTTGTCGACGGCCGCGTAGTGCAGATGAGCGCCACCGCCGACGGCGCCACGCTGGTGATCGACATCGAGCACCCGTTCCCGCCGGAGAGTCGCATCCGGATACTGGCGGACCTGCAGGTGCTGGTGCCCGACGACGCGCTGCCCGACGCCGAGATCGCCGACGCGCAGACCCCGGACGGCGCCGAGGTCTCGGCATGACCACGACCGTGGTCACGACCCAGTCGGAGCTGGATGCGGCTCTCGCCGACCCGGCCATCACCACCGTGGACATCCAGTCCACCGATGGCGTGTGGCTCACCCTCGGCCTAACCAACACACGGGCCTACGTCGGCGATGGCGGCCGGGCCGACGTCGGCGGTGGCGGCCGGGCCGACGTCCGCGGTGGCGGCCGGGCCGACGTCGGCGATGGCGGCCGGGCCTACGTCCGCGGTGGCGGCCGGGCCTACGTCGGCGGTGGCGGCTGGGCCGACGTCGGCGATGGCGGCCGGGCCTACGTCGGCGATGGCGGCCGGGCCTACGT
>JBOHFU010000281.1:0-5252 GCA_050699675.1 Pseudonocardiaceae bacterium | reverse complement strand
CCCGCTGCTCGGTGTCGGTCACCTCGACGTCCTCGACGGCCAGCAGCGGCGCCGCGCTCCCCGCGGCCACCCTGCGCTGACTCGCGCGACGAAGTACGGCGTTGCGCACGGTGCGGGGGACGTCCCACGGCTCGGAGTCGCCGAACTCCCAGGGTCGGGTGCCCCCGGTGGGCTCCCCGGCGGCGCCGGCCCGGCGCAGCTCGCGCTCCCCGCGCCGGCTGCGCAGCGCGTCAGCCACATCGGCCAGCGCCTGCGAGCCGAGTCTGCGCAGCGCCTTGGGCGACAGCCGCAGCGACCCGTCCGGGGCGCGCTCGAAGAAGCCGTGGCGCTCCAGCTCACGTTCCAGCTCGGCAAGCCGGCGGGCGTCGATGCGGGCCTCGTCACCCAGCTGGCGGGCCAGCGCGTCGAGGTCGAGGTCCTCGGCGCGGGCCCCGGCATAGGACTGCGCGAGGTGCTCGGCCAGCGCGTCGAGTTCGGCGAGGTCGGCCATCGCCTGGGCTCCCTCGCCCAGGCCCAGCGGGTCCTGACCGCGGAACCGTTCGGCGCCCTGCCAGTCCTCGCCGGGCCGCAGCGCCTGCAGCTGGGCGTCGAGTTGGGCGAGTTGCTGAGCCAGCCGCGGGTCACCGAAGGCCTGCTGGGCGAGCTGGGCCAGCTCGGCGCGCTGCTGCGCGCTCATCGAGTTGAGCATCCGCTGTGCGGCGGCGGCCCGGGCCGCCAGCGCGTCGATCAGCTCCTCGACATTGCGCGGACGCTCCGGGAAGAAGTCCCCGTGCTTGCGCATGAACTCCTCGAAGCGCTGCGGGGTGTCGCGGTCCCCGCGGGCGTGCGCGGCGAGCAGATCGTTCAGATCCGACAGCATCTGCCGTATTCGCTCGACGTCCTCAGATGAGGTGGACTGCAGCGCCTGCTTAACCCCTTCGAAGCGCTGCTCGAGCAGCTGCTGACCCAGCAGGTCGCGGATGTCCTGGTATGCCTGCGCGGCCTCAGCGCAGCGCCAGTCGTAGTCAGCGAGTTCGGTGACGGCGCGAGCGGTGTCTGGGGGCAGCGCGTCGAGCCGGGCTTCGCGGAACCGGGCGTCGTCGTCGGGGTCGGGAAACAGTTCCCGGCGCTCCGCAGCCAGGGCCCGCTGCAGCAGCTCCCGGACCTGCGCCAAGGTGCCGTCAAGCCGGTGGCGGCGGGTGATCTCGGCGCGCCGCTGCCAGACCCGGCGGACCAGCTCGTCCATCCCCCGGGTGCCGGCCAGCCCACGGCGCAGTAGTTCCCGCATCGCTGCCCGGGGCGAGGCCCCGTCCATCACCTCGCGACCGATCTCGTTCAGTGCCGCGGACAGGTCAGCGGGGGCCGCCAGCGGGTCCGGGCCGCCGTGCCAGGGCCCGTAGCTGTACCGACTTGCCGAGGTCATTGCCTGGATCCGTACACGGTGCGGCCGTCGTCGACGTCTTTGCCCAGCTTGCGGGTGAGGTAGAGCGATTCCAGCGCTAGCTCGACGGCGGCGGCGATCGGACCGGGTGGGCCGTCGGGGGCGGCGCCCAGGCGGGTGGCGACCTCGTGCAGCACCGGCAACTCGGGCAGTGCGGCCAGCACCTCGGCGGCGGGTACCCGTTCGCCGGTGGCCACCCGGTGGCCGTCCGAGACCGCCGCGGCAAGCGGGGCGAGGTCAACACCGCGCAGCCGGGCTCGGGCGGTGTCGGCCACCGCACGGCGCAGTAGGTGGGTCAGCACCTCGCCCTGCTCGTCGCGTGCAGTGTGGTTCTCGGATGGTTGGTCATAGCCGGACTCGAACTCCAGCTTGCCGCGCAGCACCGACGGCACCGCTTCCAAGTCGACCGGGCGGGCCACCGCGTGATCCTCACCGGTCAGCGCGGCGCGGCGCAGCGCGGCAGCGGCGACGGTCTCCGCGCCGGCCACCGCGAACCGCGCGGACACCCCGGAACGCTGATCGATCGCCGCGCTGGCGCGAAGGTGCCGGGAGAACCGGGCCAGCACCTCCAGCAGCGGCTCGCCGACCTCGGCGCCGATGGTGACCAGGTCGGCCTCTTGGGCGACCAGCGCGATCTCGGCGGCCATTTCCCGCGGGTAGTGGGTGCGGATCTCGGCGCCGAAGCGGTCCTTGAGCGGGGTGATGATCCGGCCGCGGTTGGTGTAGTCCTCGGGGTTGGCGCTGACCGCCAGCAGCACATCCAGCGGCAACCGCAGGGTGTAGCCGCGGACCTGGATGTCTCGCTCCTCCATCACGTTGAGCAACGAGACCTGGATGCGCTCGGCCAGGTCGGGCAGCTCGTTGATGGCAACGATGCCGCGGTGCGCGCGGGGCACCAGCCCGAAGTGGATCGTCTCCGGATCGCCCAGGCTGCGACCCTCGGCGACCTTGACCGGGTCGACGTCGCCGACCAGATCACCCACACTGGTGTCTGGGGTGGCGAGCTTCTCGGTGTAACGCAGCGAGCGGTGCCGCCAGCCCACCGGCAGGTCATCGCCGAGTTCTGCGGCCCGGCGGATCGAGCCCGGGGTGATCGGCTGGTATGGATGTTCGGCCAACTCGGCACCGTCGATGACCGGGGTCCACTCATCGAGCAGTCCGACCAGCGTGCGCAGCAACCGGGTCTTGCCCTGGCCGCGCTCGCCGAGCAACACCACATCGTGCCCGGCCAGCAAAGCCCGCTCCAGCTGCGGCAACACCGTGTCGGAGAACCCGATGATGCCCGGCCACGGATCACGGGCACTGCGCAACGCGTCGAGCAGGTTCGCGCGCATCTCATCTTTGACGTCGCGCTGGACGTGCCCGCAGGCGTGCAACGCGCCCAACGTGCGCGGCAGATCGGCCGGAGGCTGGGTAGATCCAAGCTGGGTGGATCCACGCTGCGGGGAAAAGGTCACGAGCTCACGCTACGCACGCCTACCCCGGCCAGCATCCCGGTCCCCGACCACAACATCCGCAAAGGGGTGCGAAACGGGCTCGACCCCGGATGTCAACGCCGCTTTCGCCGGCTCTACGCCATGGTCAAGAGGTCCGCGCGATCTCACCCAGTGGTTCGGAGGGTGGGGTTGGGAGCAGGCGGCTCTCCCCTACCGCGAGGTCCCACAGGTTCGCCCGGTCCCACCCGGCGGTCACCCAGGCGGCCCGGGTGCCTTCGATCGGTTCGAGCGCTGGCTCGCGGGAGAGCCGGAAGGTCCCCCAGTGCATGGGCACCATGATGCGGGTTCCGGTGTCACAGGCGGCCCGGACGGCCTCCTGCGGGTCCATGTGCATGTTCCGCATGAACCAGCGGGGTGCGTAGGCGCCGACCGGCAGCATCGCGGCGTCGATCCCAGGGTAGCGGGATCCGATCTCGGAGAAGAACGGGCCGTAGGCGCTGTCTCCGGCGTGGTAAACGCGCGGGCCACCCGGCACGGTGAGCACCCAGCCACCCCACAGGGTCGCGCAGTGGTCGAACAGGCCCCGGCGGCTCCAGTGGTGCGCGGGCACGAACGTCACCTCGAGCGAGCCGAAATGCACCGATTCCCACCAGTCCAGCTCGGTGACCACGGTGAAACCGCGGCAACGGAACCACCGGCCGAGCCCGCCGGGGGCGATCACCGGGATGTCTCGGGGCAGCGTGCGTATCGTCGGGGCGTCCAGGTGGTCGTAGTGGTTGTGGCTGATCAGTAGCAGGTCCAGCGGCGGTAGCCGATCCAGGCCAGGTGGGGTGAACCGCTGGCCCGCGCCCGGGATCCGCTGGGACAGCACCGGATCCACCGCCACGGTGCATCCACCGAGGCGGAGCAGGAACGACGCGTGCCCGAGCCAGGCCAGCCAGGTGCCCCTGGCCAGCAACGGTGCCCGGGCGGCCACCGGAATCCGCGCCACGCCCACGGTAGCGCCGGTGAAACCGCCCTCCCGCCACAATCGCAAAAACTGCGGTGGGCCGGGCAGCGGTGCGGTGACCCGATCGGCGAAGGAACGTGGCCACCGTCTGGTCGGTACCGGCGTTTCGGCCCTGCGAGCAGGTCTCAAAATGCTGGCCACGGGATAGCCGGCCAGGCCCCATCGGGGGCCGGGAACGTCTCGGTGGCCAGCAGCCGGTCGGTCCGTTGCTGCAGGGCCTTGAGCTCCGTGCGGGTCAGGTGCTCAGCCAGCGCGACGCCCAACGTGGCGTCCAGCTCGGATCGCACCCGGCGCAGCACAGCCAGCACCGAGGTGGGCAACGGTTCACCGAGGAAGCCCCACAGCACGGTGCGCAGCTTGTCCTCGTGGTGCAGGCAGATCCCGTGGTCCACCCCGTATACCGCGCCGTCCAACCCGGCGAGCACATGCCCGCCCTTGCGGTCGGCGTTGTTGAGGAGCACGTCCAGCACGGCCAACCGGCGCACTCCTTCGGTGTCGGCATGCACCAGCAGCGCCGGATCACCGTACCGGTCGTGTGCCCGCAGCACCCGGCGCCAGCCTGCCGGCACTGCGTCGACCGGCACCACGTCCACCAGGCCGCACTCATCCTCGGTGTCCACCCAGAGCTGCACCATGCCGGGCCCCAGCGGTCCGGCCCGCAGCACCGTGGGCGGTACCAGCGACCAGCCGGTGGCCTCGGACAGCAGCCAGCTGGCCACCTCACGGCCGGCTAGGGTGCCGTCCGGGAAGTCCCAAAGTGGACGCTCCCCGCGGATCGGCTTGTAGACGCACTCGGCGCTGACCCCGTCACCATGCACCGTGCAGAACAGGGTGGCGTTGGATGCCTCCACGATCCGGCCGGTCACGTCGATGCGGCCCTCGTGCAGTAACGGCAGCGCCGCCGGGTCGGTAGGCAGCACCGCGGCCCCGCTCAGGCCTCGACCTGGCGGCGGTAGCCATTCTGCCGTGGGCAGATGTGCCCCTTGGGCCCCAGCGGCTCCGTGCACAGCGGGCAGGGCTTGCGCCCCGCCGAGATCACCCGCTCGGCCCGAGCGGTGAACGCCCGGGCCTGCTTGAGTGACAGGAACACCCGCACCGCGTCGGGGCCCTCTTCGGTGTCGTCGAGCACTACCGACTCGTCCAGCTCCTGCTCGGTCACGGCGAGCAGTTCGACGACGATGGCCCGCGACTCGACGTCCCAGCCCAGGCCCATGGTGCCGACCCGGAACTCTTGCTCGACGGGGGTGTGCAGCGGCTCGGTGTCCACCCCGGGCTCCTCGGAGCCGGCGGTAGCGTCGGCACCCAACCGCCGAGCCACCTCATCGAGCAGCGCGGACAGCCGTTCGGCAAGGACCGCGACCTGCTCCTTCTCCAGCTGCACGCTGAT
>JBOHFU010000280.1:0-5255 GCA_050699675.1 Pseudonocardiaceae bacterium | reverse complement strand
CACCCTGGCCACCGCCGGCGCCAATGGCACGGTGATCTTGTGGGATCTCACCGACCCGGCCGCGCCCCGTCAACTCGGCCAACGCCTCACCGCCCACACCGGAGCTGTGTTTTCGATGGCTTTTGCTCCGGATGGGCGCACTCTGGCCACCGCTGGCGAAGACCATAAGGTGATCTTGTGGGATCTCACCGAGCCGGCCGCGCCACGCCCACTCGGCCCGCCCCTCAACGCCCACACCGGCACGGTGCGCTCGGTGGCTTTCGCTCCCGACGGGCACACCCTGGCCACCGCCAGCGACGACCGCGCGGCGATCCTATGGGACCTCACCGACCCGACCCGGCCCCAACAGTTCGACCAGCCCCTCACCGTCCACACTGGCTCAGTGCACTCGGTGGCGTTCTCCCCGGACGGACGCACCCTGGCCACCGCCAGCACCGACCGCACGGTGATCCTGTGGGACCTCACCGACCCGGCCGAACCCCACCAACTCGGCCCGCCCCTCACCGCCCACGCCGAAGCGGTGTCCTCGGTGGCTTTTGCCCCCGACGGGCGCACCCTGGCCACCGCCAGCACCGACCGCACGGTGATCCTGTGGGACCTCACTGACCTCAACCAGGTCCGAGACCGCGCGGTGGAGCGTGCGTGCTCCATCGCTGGTGGCGGGCTCGATCGTGATGAATGGAAGCGCTACATCCCAGACCTGCCCTACCTGGACAGCTGCCCTGTCTGACTGCGGTTGACGTCCGGCGGCGACCAGGGTGCGGATGCGGTCACGGAGGTCAGCCACTTGACCAGCGCCCGCTGTCGGCGGCTACCGCGTGCGAGTGGGAGGCGTCGACGTCGCGGACATCGCAGGCTCGCACCCTGGTTACCCACCGCTCGCCGTCAAGCCAGCGTGGAACACAAGATCACTTTGTCTGGTTGTTCACCAGCTGGTGGACCCGCTGATGCGACAATCCGACCACCTCGGCCGCGACTCGCTGAGACAACCCGGCCGACCTCACCGCGTTGATCGCATCCAGTCTCGCTGCGTCGCGCTCGGCGGCCTTTGCCGCTTCCGTCTCCATCACCTCACGGAGCTCGCGCTCGGCGGCCATGAAGCGCGCCAGAGCATCCGTCACGTCGCGGCCGTTGACTTCGTAGTGCCAGTGAATGCCAAAGTCATCGGGTTCAGCATCGGTCATGCCCGCAACGTAGTCGCGAACCTCAACATCAAGATCGGAGAAGTGCTCGACATCGGTGGCGCCGACACCATCGACGGCAGCGACCCACAGGTTGTCGTCACGAGTGACAGTCACGTCATAACTGGTCATCGCGCCTCCGTCCACTTCTCGCCGAGCAGGTGAGCCAGGCTGTCCTCGGTGCTCGCCAGCACCTTCCACGACAGGTCGCGCGAGTGCCCGGTAAGACCGAACCGGCCGGCCTCGTTGCCTTCAGCGTCGACCAGCACGAAGATGCGGTGCGATCCCTTGCCGCGCTTCGGCAGCTCTTCGACGGTGAGGTCATGCCGCCTGGCGAGCTTGCGGACCAGCGTGAGCACCTGCGCCGGCTTCATCCTCCGGTTGACCATGAGTGTAATTCTATCTAGCTAGACAGACAAGTATCAAGCGAGATAGACGCGGCTATCAGGGACGATATTCGATGGGAGTGACCTCGCGGCCGTGTTGGTGGACATGGAGTGTCTGCACCTGCCTCGCCGGCCGCCGCCACGGTACTTCAAGCGCGGTCTCATCGACTCGGTCGGGGGTCACCGGCCTGGCTGCACATGACGTGCTTGTCTCACCTCCGTCGACTGGCACCCAGGACCGGTATGAATACATCGGACGCGGGTGCCGGGGTGGGCAATGCTGCCGACCGTTCAGCCGCCACTTCCGCTGGTGTCTCTGCAGGCTGACCGGCAGCACCACCGCAGCCGGGAGTCGCGCTTCCCTACCCTGGAGCCCACGGTCGTTTCAAGATCGTATATTTGGTCGGGAATCTGCGGCTGCTGCCGGGGGTGGCCCCGCTCCTGGATAGGCGTCGGCGAAGACGGTGAGCATCGGGTGAGCAGAGCCGTCCGGGAGCGACACCCCGCGTCATGATCACCCAATGCCCCATCACCACGTACCCGATGTCACTGTCAGCGATGTCTGGGGAGGAACTGTCGCAGCGTGTGGATGTGCCGCAGACGGCAACTTCGCACCCAGAGTTGCCGTCTGCGGCACATCCACAACGAATCCACCCACCTCCCCATGGGACAGGAGTGGCAAAGGAGACCAGCGCCGGGGCAACGACCAGCCCGGGCCGCTACCGCATGACACACCACACCAGGTGGCCAGCTACGCCGCCGCAGCCCCGCGCCTGAATGCCCGCTCGGAACAGGCAGATGCAACTATCACAACTCCACACACGATCTTGAAACGGCGCGGCCTGGAGCCTTGGAGATCACCACACAAGTATATCGGTCATCTTGTATGCCGGAAGGTGGATAGACGTATTCACCCGACTCATAGCCCCAGCAAACCTCAGTCTCGATACGCCCGGATCATGGGCGATGGCGGCTGGTTAGACTCGTTCGGAATCGGTGTGGATCGAAGGGGGTATTGTGGGATCGCGACCAGCACGGCACCGCTACTGCCGCTGCGGCACACATTTAGCTACCGACAACCCAGGGCGCCAGTGCGCCCGCTGCCAGCGCGCCTCGCGGGATAAGCTCATCGCCCCACCCCAAGTACCACCTGAGTTCTGGCAGACCGAGCAGTTCCGGGACGCCTTCGCCGCCCAGCACATCGGCCGCATATCCCGCGCCTACCGCACGCACCCCTACCACCACACCGTCTACGGCCCTAGCGGCATTTCCCAAACCCTGCTCGGCCAGTGGCTGGGCCTGGGCCAGCCCCAAATCAGCCGGATTGAGACCGGCGCACCGATCCGCAACCTGGACACCCTGGTGTACTGGGCGCGGATACTGCGGATTCCGGCAGAGTTGCTGTGGTTCACGCTCCCGGACGAGAAGTGCCAGCTTGTTACCGTGGAACCACCATCACCCGGTGTGCCGCCTGCCCCGGACACCAGCGACGATCCCGTGCTCAGCACCCCCTGGAACCACCGAGGTACCGTCGAGGTGGCAGTCGTGCTGAGCGGTGGTGATGACCGGGTGAAGCGCCGAGTGTTCCTGTCCCTGACCGGCCCGGCCCTGACCGCTCCCGCACACCAGTGGCTGGTGCATGAGCCGGGGCCGCTGATGTCCGGATTGGCCGGGCGCCGGGTGTCGGGCGAGTTGGTCGACCGGCTCAGCGGCATGGTCGCCGAGCTGCGCCGGATGGATGACGTGGCCGGCGGCGGCAGCGTGCTCGCGATGGCTCAACAAACATTCTCCTGGGTCACCGGGCTGCTCGACCAAGCATCGTACGACGAGCACACCGGCCGCGCGCTGCACGTGGTGCTCGCCGAGCTGGGACGGCTGTGCGGCTGGGCCGCCTATGACACCGGGCACCACGGGCTGGCGCAGCGCTTCAACATCGCCGCCCTGCGTGCCGTCCATACCGCCGATGACCGGCCCTTGGGCGCGCACATCCTCGCGGGCATGGCCTACCAGGCCACCACCGGGGGAGAGCCTGCCGAGGGGGTGACGCTTATCGAGACCGCGCTGGCCGGCACGCGGGGACGGGCAACCCCAGCCCTGCTCGCCGAGCTGCACATCCGGCAGGCATTAGCCTTCGCCACCCTGCGCGACACCTCAGCCTGCACCGCCGCGATCTCCCAGGCACTCACACAGGCCGAACAGCTCAAACCCGACGACGACCCACCCTGGCTGTACTGGCTGGATCCGGCGAATATCGCAATCGACGCGGGCCAGTGTCTCCTGCAACTTGACCAGGCTGACCACGCGGCGGCCAGGCTCCACGAGGGTCTCGCCCAGCTCAGCGAGTCATTCATCCGGGAGCGGCAGATCGATATCACTTATCTGGCCGACGCCCTGACCCGGCCGGGCAAGCAGCGTGACCTCGACGCCGCAGCCGCGCTGGGCATGCAGTCGATCGACTTAGCCGAAAGCCTGAACTCGGCGCGAAGCACTGACTGTCTCCGTGATCTCTACTACCGACTAAGACCGCACTCCACGGTCCCAGCGGTGCACGACTTCATGGAGCGGGCGCGGGGCTTTGTGCAGGGATAGAGGATTGATCAGATGACCGGGGCCATCGATCCGGGCGATGCAGAGCCTGCCCCGGCCTGTGGTAATGCTGCTGCACACCGATAGCACCTATGTGCGGGCGGCAAGCGTGGACGACCCAGCCAGCGAGGACGTCGAAGGTGTTGGTGACCTCGAGCACTTGTTCGACCGCTGCGGCGTCGGTGCTACCAAGCCGGCCCACGATGACGTGCGGATGGTCCGCGAGGTCGTCGAGGAGCCCACCGGTGTCGGGTCGCAAAACCTGAACTTCGGCGATGGCCGGGGGACTTTTCCTCCGACCGAGAGTTCGGGCTGGCTCAGCAGGCGTCCTCAACGAGGTAGTCGCGACGGATCGCGGCCTCACCGGGCCACGGCCACCCACTGGTCTCGTAAACCTTGCGGTAGTCCGCCAGCGTCGGTGCGCCGAAGCGCTCGGCTTGGCGTCGTTCGATGTCGCAGGGCGCGGACTCTGTTACCTCGATGAACATTGCTTGGCGTACGTTCTCGGCGAACCGAGCCTTGCCGTCCGGCGGCCTGTGCCATGGTTCCTGCGCGGCCGGTTCCTGCGCTCGTTCACGCCCCGTGGCGTCTCTCGCCGTTGTCGGCCTCATCGCACTGTTCGTGTCCGCAAACCTGAGGCTGCCGTTCAAGGAGCTGGTCACGTTCGACGGCGGCATGGGCGCCCAAACTCACTTTTCCGAAGACTGACGGGTCCGCGAACTGCTGCTCCGGCACCACATGCGGGTGAACGTCATTCGCCAGGGCTCAATCGCCGCAGTTACCGGGGACCTCGGCTCGCGTACATGGAATGAGTGTGGACGACACTGTCGCCGTTACGCAGGAAGCAGCTGGTGCCCGGCCCTCGATGGGCTGCTCGCCCTCGATGTAACAGGACGTGCCCGCAAGGCGGAACTCATCGGTGGTGCCGATCAGTTCTGTTGCCCGCCGTCGTCGTGGGAGTGCGGGGAGGTGCCGGCAACGACGGGGGTCAGGCGGCAGGAACGACTGACACCTCAAGGGCGATCGCCTGGGTGTCGCTGTCGTACTCGCTCGGGTCACCCTCCAGGGCAAACGCGATCGCGTCCAGGCACTCGCGCTGGGC
>JBOHFU010000279.1:0-5269 GCA_050699675.1 Pseudonocardiaceae bacterium | reverse complement strand
TGAGTCGGCGCAGCGGGGTGAGGATACGCTGGCTGGCTTCGGCGTCGAGGCTGGTGGTGGGTTCGTCGAGAAGCAGGATGGGGGCATCACGGACCATGGCGCGGGCAATGGCGACGCGTTGGCGTTGTCCACCGGAGAGTAGCCGGCCGCGTTGGCCGACGCGGGTGTCATAGCCCTCGGGAAGCGCGGTGATGAAATCGTGGGCGTCGGCGGCTTTGGCGGCGGTGACGAGTTGGTCGTGGGTGGCGTCGGGGCGGCCGGCGCGGATGTTGTCGGCGATGGTGCCATCGAGCAGCAGGGTTTCTTGCAGGACGATGGCGATGTTGGCGCGTAGTTGCTCCGGGTCCAGGTGGCGCAGGTCGTGGCCATCCAGGGTGATCCGCCCGGAGGTGGGGTCATAAAACCGCAGGAGCAGTTTGAGCAGGGTGGTTTTGCCGGCGCCGCTGGCGCCGACGATAGCGGTGGTCTGGCCGGGTAGCGCGGTGAAGCTGACCTGGTTTAGGACGTCGCTTTCGGTGTCGGGATAGGCGAAGCTGACTCGTTCCAGGCTCAGCTGCCCGCGGGCCCGCTCCAGCGGGACCGGGTGCGCGGGGGCGGTCACGGTGGGTTGCTCGTCGAGCAGTTCGATGATCCGCTCGGCGGCCGCCGCAGCGGCGAACAGTTGGGTGGACATCGACCCCAGGCTTTGGACGGGCGCATAGAGCTGGGACAGGAACACCAGGAAGGCCAGCAGCCCGCCCAGGCTCAGGCGCCCGGCGGCCAGTTCCCAGATTCCCACTCCGACGATGGTCAGCACTCCGATGACTTGGACCAGGTCCACCAGCGGGGAGAACAGCGCGCCCAGCCGGGTGGCGGCCAGCTCGGCGCGCACGCTGCCCCTGCTTTGGGCCGCGAAGCGGTCGACCTCGGCGGACTCGCGACCGTAGGCCTGGATCAGGGTGGCGTTGCTCAGGCTCTCCTCGGCGACCACGGAGATCGACCCGTCCCGGGCCCGGACCTCCCGTGAGACGATCTTGATGCGACGCGCGAAAACGCGGGCCACGGTCCAGAACACTGGCACCGCCACCAGCGACGCCAACGCCAGGCGCCAGTTCAGGTAAAACAGCACCCCGGTGAACACCAGGATCTTCATCAGATTCGCGATGATCCCGATGACCCCGGACAGCACCACACCTTCGATCGCGGCCACATCACCGGTCAACCGACTCAGGAGGTCACCCAGGCGGCGGCGGTCGAAAAAGCTCACTGACAGGGTGTGCAGGTGCGCGAACACCCGGGTCCGCATCCGGTGCAGGAAATTCTCCCCGATCCACGCACCCAGGTACTCGCCGACGAAACCCAGAAGACCCACCAGCAGCGTGATACCTAAAAACGCCGCTGCTATCTTCGGGAACGCCCCGAAGTCCTGCGGGGTCAACACATCATCGACCAACACCTTGAACAACAAGATCGCGCCGGCATCCACCACCGGCATCACGATGATCAACACCAGGGACAGCCACAACCACCGCCAAAACGGCCGGGCATCAGGCCAGAACCGCCGGAAAACCTCCCGCAGGCTCGCCGCCGGAGCCGCCTCCACCAAACCCCCGGCATCATCCGACGCCGGACGGAACAGCGACCTCACCACCTCCCGCACAGGCACTCCTGTCTCTGGGTCTGGATTCTGTGGATCTATGGGTGCCAGCCCCTAGGCACGGCGAGGGCGGTGGCCTCCACTAACGGGAGTGGAGGCCACCGCCGACGAACCGCAGGACTAGAAGAGCCCTAGGAACCCACTGCTCTTGTAGTAGTTGCGGTAGCCGCCGTGGTAGTTGTAGCCACTGTAGTAACCGTAGTCGCGGCGGTACTTGTACTTGCCCCCGTAGTAGCCACCATAGCTGTAGCCGTCCTTGCCGTGATGACCTTTGTGGCCGTGATCATGGTCCTTGTGGCCACAGTCGCCACCCATTGCGAAGATACCCGCGATGCTCATGCCACTCCTTCGTGTCAAGGAAGAGAAACGCAAGCCCGAAAGACTCGAGTCAGCCTGGAAGTGTCGGGGTGCGCAGCCGATCTGCTGCCGTCAGAGCCTGATCTCAAGTGCATTCCGGGGAACGTGTCGCGACATGGTGCCGCAATAGTCGACGCAATCAGCGTCTTGGCGAACTCTCCCCCGGTATCGACACTGACAACTCGTCAATCCGTAGCGCATCAGCAAACCCCCCAGGTGATGATCCGAGCTGGCCCCCCTTACTCCCCGTGGTCAACGCACACTCGAAAGTAAGCCATCCGACTGACGATTTCAACAGTAACTTTCCGTACACAGATAACGACGCTCGGTGAAGCGGCCCCCGAATCTCCGGCGTGTCCGCTCCCCAGGCACAGCGTGTCCGGCGCGCCTGTGTCCAGTGACCCGACCCGGTCACCGGGTTCATCCGCCTGCGTACGCGGACCGGAAGGCGACGGTGTCCCCGCTGGCCAGCGGGACATCACCGTCGTGGCTGATCTGATCGCCGTTGAGCACGGCGACGACGTGGCGGTCCAAGGCGAGGCCCACGGCAGCGGCCGCACCGGCCAGCGTGGGGGCATGGACGGTGCACGGACCGCGGTGCCCATTGCGGGTCAGCGCGCCGCAACTCTGCACCGTGACCTGCGGAGCGGGGTGGCGCCGGGCGGTGCGGTAGTCGTCCGGGGAGTTGACGTTGACCACCGAATCCAGTGCTGGATCGGCCGCGGCTAGCACCGGGTCGGCAAGCAGCGCTGCGTCATCCAGGCGCAGCGTGGCACACCGCTGGAACAGATGGCCCAGGCGTAGGTCACCGGCTGCCACCAATTCGGCGACCAGCGGTGCGAGGGTGACCCGGTAGGCGGCGGCCAGCGGCTGCGGGAAGCCACGGGCGACCGGGAGTACTATGTCAGTGCCATCGATCAGCGCGCTCAACACGCGGCGGACGAACACCGGGTGCAGGAACGGCAGGTCGGTGGAGCACACGAAGGTGATCTGCGCTCGGCCGGTCAGCGCAGCCAGCCCTGCGGCGATGCCCTGCAGCGGCCCGAGCCCCTCCTCGGGGTCCTCCACAACCTCGGCCTGCGAGGGGATCTCGGGTAGTAGCTGACCAGGGGCGCGGACCACGAGCAGCGGCCCGTGGACCGCGCGGGCGAGCACGCCCAGAGTGCGGCGCAGCAGGGTGGAACCGTGCCACTCCAATGCGGCCTTCGGAGTGCCCATCCGCGACGAGCGGCCCCCCACCAGCACCACGCCAGCCGCCACACTCTCCACCCGCGCGGCCATGCACCCGATCGTAACCCCGTACACCGGGCACGATGGGCTCAAGCGTCCCCGGACCAGGCCGCCACCTGCGACACGAACGCGTCCAGATCAGCGAGGCGCTGGAGATTGTCGCGGACTCGTCCGTCGTCGACGTCGATGTACTCGTGGACCAGCACGTTGCGGAAGCCGACCGCCCTGGCCACCGCCTCCGCAGTCTGGGCAGACACGACCCGCTGCGCACCGAGCGTGCGCACCGCATCGGCGTTGGATTCCGCGACCCGCCAGCCTTCCGAGGCGATGACGTGGTGCGCAATCCGAGCGCAACCCTCAATGGCCGTGATGAAGTGGTACTTCACAGCCGCGAGCCGGGTGAGATCGTCGAGCAGGTCCCCCCCAGCGGCGCGGTAGGTGTCCAGCACCTTCAGGTCGGACGCGACGCGGTCAAGCAGCCGGTCGAGCCGCTCCTGATCAACCACCCAGCACTCCACGGGCCAACTCGATCCGACGCCGACGGTAGCGTTCGCGGATCGCCGGGATCTCGTCCAGGTAGCGCAGCCGGGTATCCGCCTGCCATTGGACCCGCGCCTGCGGGTCGTCATCGAACAGCAGGCGGCCCTCCTGCGCAATCCGCCCGGACAGCCACAGCGGTGCGGTATCGAGCACGACCAGATCCACCCCTGTGGGGAGGTCCACCTCCCAGGAGACCGGAGGTCGGGCACCCCACCAGGCGCCGACATCCAGGTCGCTGTCCGGGCGCCCGCTGCCGCGCGCCCGGCTGCCATGCACCAGCGCAAACCGCGCACCGGCGCAACGCAGCAGGTCGGCCACTCGCTGCTCATCAGCGATCACGGCACCCATTGTGACACTTACGCTAGCGTGGCGATCACCGAGCGGAGCTGAGCCGCCCGAGGATCACCCGAGTTCCGAAGCGAGGCCACCGTGGATAACCCTCGGCGACCAGGTAGTCGAAGGTCTGCCGTAGTGAGGTTCGCGAGCGCGAAGGAACGGCTGGAGATGCTTGTCCCGCCAGAGCTGCTCGCAGGCAGCGTAACCGCCGGGCGTACAGCTGAACGGCGGCCCGGTCCAGCCGCACTCACAGCGGGGCACGTAAGCCACGAAACGACCGTCCGGGTGCGCCCGCGCGTCGCTCCAGATGCCGATGAGCCTCCCATCGGGCTGGCGGCCGAGGATCAGGCAACGGTGTTCGTCGGTGGATTCGTGAACATCCCCGGCCCGGTGGAGGAGCACCGCACAAGAATCCTGCGCACGGCTTAACGGAAGATGAACGGAACGCGCTCGAATGGGTGGACTTGAGGAACGCTGCCGCAGCCGGGCTCCAACGCCGACGAGCTGATCGTACCCCATCGCAACAGCGCGTTGATCATGGTGGTGATGGCATGAGAGTGGCGAGGTAGGCAGAAAGGGCCACTTTGAGTTCGGTGGCCACTGCGACGTTGACCCCGCCGTCGGTGTCGACGGCGTCGGATACCAGCGCGGTGAGGATGCGCACGAACACCAGGGCGGCCACCAGGCGACGTTCGGGAGTCAGTGCTTTGGCGCTGAGCAGGTGCGCGACCCGGGCGGTGAGGGCTTCGCGGAGGTCGCTGGTGATCTCCGCGGTCTCAGATGCCGCAGTGGCGCCGGTCAGCAGCGCTGCCAGTCCCGGGGTGGCGGCGCAGTAGCTGAGCACGGGATCAATGACCGCACTCACTACCTGCTCGGGTGAGCGTGGGGTGGATGAGGGTGGTGTGGGTGAGTGTGGGGTGGGTGAGGCCAGCGCGGTGGCGGTGATCTCGTCGATCGCGGCGAGGTGGTTCTGGGCCAGGGCCTGGAGCAGGGCCCGCTTGTGCGGAAAGAACTGATAGAGCGAGCCGATGGACACCCCGGCCCGGGCGGCGATGGCGTTGGTCGTGGCCTCTGAGTAGCCGACCCGGGCGAACTCGGCGGCTGCCGCGGTCAGGATCTGGTCGACGCGACGCCGGCCACGTTCCTGTGTGGGTTGCCGCCGGAGCGGGT